>JAYRJH010000057.1:0-10955 GCA_041906415.1 Sphingomonas sp.
GTCGTCCGCCAGCGGCGCATTGCCCGCCTTGCCGGTCGCGAAGGCCAGCACCGTGTCGCTGGTGGAGGTGTCTCCATCCACCGTGATGCAGGAGAAGGTGCGCCGGTTCGCCGCTGACAGCGCGGCTTGCAGGAAGGCGGGTTCGGCCGCCGCGTCCGTGAAGATGAAGCCGAGCATGGTCGCCATGTCCGGCGCGATCATGCCGGAACCCTTGATGATGCCGACCAGGGTGACTGTCCGGCCATCGACGATCGCCGTGGCCGTCGCGCCCTTGGGATAGGTGTCCGTCGTGCCGATCGCTTCGGCCGCCGCGCGCCAGTCGGTCGGCGCGGCGGCGAAGGCGGCGGCCAGCCCGGCTTCCGCCCTGTCGATCGGCAGCGGCACGCCGATCACGCCGGTCGAGGCGACGAACACGTCCGAAGGCTGGCATCCGAGATGCCCCGCCGCCTTTGCCGCGATCGCCTCCACCGCCGCGCGGCCGCGATTGCCGGTGAAGGCGTTCGAGTTGCCCGCGTTCACCACCAGCGCGCGCGCGTTGCCCAGCACCAGCGCCTTGCGGCACCATTCCACTTCCGGCGAGGGGCATTTCGATTGCGTCAGCACGCCCGCCACCGCCGTGCCCGGATCGAGCGTGACGAAGGTGAGGTCGCAGCGATCCCATGTCTTGTAACGCGCCCGCGCCACGCGCGGCGTCGCACCGGCGATCGCGGGCAGGGCGGGGAAGGGCGTGGCGAGCGGAGAGATGGACGTGGACATGGATGCGCCATAGACAGATGCCCGACGCTGCAAAAGGGGCGAGCGTGAGCGAAGGGGAAAAGGCGAGGGACCGAGGGCCGGATCTGCGCGGCGTGCTGGTGACGTGCGTGTGCATCCTGCTGGGGCTGACGATCGCTTTCCTGCTGGCCTTGCAGATTCCCTTGTGGATCGATGAGGTGCGGGAGCGGGTGGCGCCGCACGAATCCTCCGTCGATGCCGCGCCGGAACCGCAGCCAGCGCCGCATCGCCCCGTGCCGCCCCGCGACCCTTCCAGGGCCAACGCGCCTGTAAGGGGCGATGCGGCGGGTGCGTTCAGCACGGACAGCTATCCGTTCGATGCGATCCGCAAGGGGGAGCAGGGACGGACCGTCGCATGGATCACGGTGGACGCCAGCGGCACGCCCACCGCCTGCCGGATCGAATCGAGCAGCGGATCGGACAGCCTGGATCGGGCGACCTGCCGTATCGCGCTCCAGCGGATGCATTTCGATCCCGCGCGCGATGGGAAGGGCAATGCGATCGCCGGCGGCATCCGCCTGCCGGTGAAATGGGTGTTGCCCGAATGACGCGGGGAACCGTCGCGCGCATGAAACGGTTGGACCTTTCGCCTCGCCGTCCCTATGTCTCGCCACGCATGAACGTGCTGCTGCTCCTTTCGGCCCTGCTTTCCGCGCTCACCGGCGTGGGCGCGCGCGTGGCCGGGCCGCAGCCGGTGCAGGCGGTGGCGCAGGAAAGCGCGGCGCGGATCGCGCCCGCCGCCGCTGCCGCCCGCGTCGTAATGCGCCCGGCGCAGGCCTTGCCGCCGCTCGCATCCTTGCTGGCCGGCCCGGCGCCGGTCGCTGGCGCCTTCGTCGCCATCCCCGCATGGATCGATCGCCGGCGCGAATAGGCGCCCCCGCGACATTCTCCATTTCGCATCTACCCCGCGCGGGGCCACTGCATCCGGTGGCGCCGCGCCAGCTCAATATCAGGAAATCCGCCATGTTCGCTGGCATCGCCAAGTCGCTTTTCGGTTCGTCCAACGACCGTTATGTCCGCTCGCTCAACCCCGTCCTCGCGAAGATCGCCTCGTTCGAGCCGGCGCTCCAGGCGATGGACGACGCGACGCTCGCCAACCAGACCGTGCTGTTCCGCGAGCGCCTCGCCAATGGCGAGACGCTGGACCAGTTGCTGCCCGAAGCCTTCGCCACGGTGCGCGAGGCGGCGCGGCGCGTGCTCGGCCAGCGGCATTACGACGTGCAGATGATCGGCGGCATCGTCCTCCACCGCGGCGAGATCGCGGAGATGCGCACCGGCGAGGGAAAGACCCTGGTGGCCACGCTCGCCACCTATCTCAACGCGCTGCCGGGGAAGGGCGTCCACGTCGTCACCGTCAACGATTATCTCGCCAGCCGCGACGCGGACTGGATGGGGCGCGTATACCGTTTCCTGGGCCTCACCACCGGCGTCATCATTCCGAACCTGTCGGATGAGGAGCGCCGCGCGGCCTATGCGGCCGACATCACCTATGGCACGAACAACGAGTTCGGCTTCGACTACCTGCGCGACAACATGAAATACGAGCGCAACCAGATGGTGCAGCGCGCCTTCAATTTCGCGATCGTGGACGAGGTGGATTCGATCCTGATCGACGAGGCGCGCACCCCGCTCATCATCTCCGGCCCGACCGACGACAAGTCCGAACTTTACATCGCGGTCGATGCGATCGTGAAGCAGCTTTCGGCCGAAGATTACGACATGGACGAGAAGCAGCGCTCGATCGTCCTCACCGAGGACGGCACCGAGAAGGCCGAGCGCCTGCTGGAGGCCGCCGGCCTGCTCAAGGGCAGCAACCTCTACGATTTCGAGAACACGCAGGTGGTCCACCACCTGAACCAGTCGCTGCGCGCGAACGTGATGTTCAAGCGCGACACGGACTATATCGTCAAGGACGGCAAGGTCATCATCATCGACGAGTTCACCGGACGCATGATGGACGGGCGGCGCTGGTCGGATGGCCTGCATCAGGCGGTCGAGGCGAAGGAAGGCGTCACGATCGAGCCGGAAAACCAGACGATGGCCTCGATCACCTTCCAGAATTATTTCCGCATGTATCCCAAGATCGGCGGGATGACCGGCACCGCCGCCACCGAGGCGGCCGAATTCTACGACATCTACAAGATCAACGTCGTCACCATCCCGACCAATCTGCCGGTGCAGCGCATCGACGAGGAGGATGAGTTCTACAAGAACACGCACGACAAGTTCCGCGCGATCGCCCGCAAGATCCGCGAACATGCGCAGAAGGGCCAGCCGGTGCTGGTCGGCACGGTCTCGATCGAAAAGTCCGAGCTGCTGAGCGAGTTCCTCAACCAGGAGGGCGTGGATCATTCGGTACTGAACGCGCGCTATCACGAGCAGGAGGCGCATATCGTGGCGCAGGCCGGACGGCTGGGCGCGGTGACGATCGCCACCAACATGGCCGGGCGCGGCACCGATATCCAGCTCGGCGGCAATCTGGAGTTCCGCATCGAGGACGAACTGGCCGGGATGCCCGAAGGGCCGGAGCGCGATGCGGCGATCGAGGTCATCAAGGCGGAAATCGCGGCCGAGAAGCAGAAGGTGCTGGAGGCGGGCGGCCTGTTCGTGCTCGGCACCGAGCGGCATGAAAGCCGCCGCATCGACAACCAGCTTCGCGGCCGTTCGGGCCGTCAGGGCGATCCGGGCCTGAGCCGCTTCTACCTCAGCCTTGACGACGACCTGCTGCGCATCTTCGGGCCGGACACGCTGTTCGCGCGGATGATGCGCAACAATATCGAGGATGGCGAGGCTATCGGCAGCAAGTGGCTGACCAAGGCGATCGAAACCGCGCAGAAGAAGGTCGAGGCGCGCAACTACGATATCCGCAAGCAGGTCGTCGAATATGACGACGTGATGAACGACCAGCGCAAGGTGATCTACGAGCAGCGCGCGGACATCATGGATGCCGAGACGGTCGGCGACGTGGTTGCGGACATGCGCGCGGAGACGGTCAATGCGATCGTCGGCGAATCCTGTCCGCCGAATTCCTATCCCGAACAATGGGACGTGGCGGGCATGAAGGAGCGCGTCGCCGAACTGCTCAATCTGGAGCCGCCGATCGACGACTGGCTCACCGAGGAATCGATCGATCCCGAGCTGGTGACGGAGCGCATCCAGGCCGAAACCGATGCGATGGTCGCCGCCAAGGCCGCCGATCTGGAGCCGGAAACCTGGACGCAGATCGAAAAGTCGATCCTGCTCCAGAACCTCGATCATCACTGGAAGGAGCATCTGGCCACGCTGGATGCGTTGCGCCAGGTGGTTCATCTGCGCGCCTATGCGCAGAAGACGCCGATCAACGAATATAAGCAGGAGGCGTTCGCGCTGTTCCAGCGGATGCTCGACAATATCCGCGAGGATGTGACGCGCACCATCGCACACGCGCAATTCCGCATGCAGCTTCCGCCCGATCTGCCGGAATTGCCGGATTTCATCACCACGCATTTCGACCCGTTCACCGGCGCCGACGACACGGCCGATATCGACGGCGGCACGCTGGGGCTGGTTTCCACCCAGCTTCCCCCGCTCCAGATCCCGCAGCCGACGGCGGCCGATATCGGCGAAGACCCCGCGAGTTGGGAGGGTGTCGTCAGCCGCAATGCGCCGTGCCCGTGCGGATCGGGGCGCAAATACAAGCATTGCCACGGCGCGGTGTGACGGCCTTGAAGCTCCTCCCTTCGGGGAGAGGGCGAAGGGCTCGCAGGGTCACGAAAAAGGCGGCCGGATCGCGATGATCCGGCCGCCTTCTTTTAACCTGTCGTCCGATCAGGATTTCGGCTTCACCACCGTCGGCCCGATCTTGGCCACCACGTCCTGCGCATTGAAGGCCCGGACCTCGTCTTTTCCCGGCTGGCCCTTTCGCATCACGATTTCAGCCGATGCCTCGTAGCGATCCACCGTGCGGATATCCATCGTGTCGCCCCAGAACGGGTCGCCCCACCACGGATCCCATGCGCGCCAGCCGAAGCCGCGGCCATAGTAACGCCACGACGGCCCCCACCAGCCGCCCATGCCGAAGCTCGGGCCGGGGGTGGAATAGGTCTGCGCCTGCCGATCGGTCGATCGATCGACCATCACGAAGTAATCATAGCCGTTCTGCAGCGTCAGTTCCGCCGCGCGATAGAGCAGATAGCGCTCCACCGTGTCGCGATCGGTGACGGTGTTGCCGGCAAAGGTGACAAGCCAGCGGTTCGTCTCGATCTGCCGGTCGCTGTAGCCGGTGCGATAGAAACCTTTTCCCGTCGCCGGACGATAGGTGGTTTCGGTCGCGCAGCCGCTGACCAGCAGCGCCCCGGATGCGATCGCGGCGAACAGCAACCCTCGACGCTTTGATTTTCCTGTCATCATATTCTCCGTGCCCGTCGCACCCATGTTCGCCCTTATAGGGCATGAGGACGAAACGTGCGATGAACGCGGCGGGTTTCATCGCGCGAAATGCGTGCGAAAGCGAAACATTTTCTGCCGCCGGCCGAAAAAAGGGGCGCCGCAACCGCGACGCCCCCGAAATTAAGCACGTTTCAGTTCGATCAGAACTTCATGCGCGCACCGATGGTGAACGAACGCCCGATCGGATCATAGATCGTCGGGAAGGTGTTGCCGCCGTTATAGGTCGTCCCGCCGACACCGTTGCCGACCAGCGGCGGCTGCTTGTCGAACAGGTTGTTGACCGTCAGCGACAGCTCCAGATGCTCGGTTGCGTTCACACGCGCGGCCAGATCGAAGTAGTTATAGGCCGGAATGTGACGGAACGCCGGGAGAACGGTGTTCGTCGCCGGGCCATTGGGCGCCGGCTCGATCGAAACCGCACCGACATGAGTCCACATCAGCGACAGGTCGAAGTTGTCAGTGCCGTAACCAAGGCGGCTGGTCCACCGCCATTTTGCACGCGGGTTGGTGCAACCGCTTGGGCTGTAATAACCTGTGCAATCACGATTGACCGAGGTCGGATCAGCCTGGAAGCGATAATAGTTCAGCAGGGTGGCGTTGAAGCCGAACGAGATCTGGCCCGGCGCGTGGATGCCGATATCATCGATACGAACACGCTGGTTCAAACCGAAGTCCCAACCTGCCGTCTCGATCACACCAGTGTTCGAATAGGTCAGGATGATCCCCTTAGTGTCCCCCTGACCGTTCAGGCTGCCCGTCAGCGGGTTGCGCTGAATAAGCCCGCAGAAGAAGTTATAGGTAAGGGTCGGATTCCGGGAGGCCGAATAACAACCGTTCAGGATATCCGCTTGCGCAGGCTGGGTGATCGCATCGCGGATCTTTATATGGAAATAATCCGCGGTGAACGAGAAGCCGGGGATCAACGACGGCGTCAGCGCCGCACCCAGCGTATATGTGCGCGCGCGTTCCACGTTGAGGTTACGGTTGCCCGAGGTCGTATTGTTGATCTGCCCCGAAGTCGGTGCCGGAATATGGCCGACATTGTTCCCGCCGCCAGTCAGGCGGCAGAGTTCGGCCACACCGCCCGTTACGTCGCCCTGACACGGATCCTTGGTCAGATTGCCAAGGGTCTGCACCTCAGACTGATACAGTTCCTGGATGTTCGGCGAACGCACCGCGACCGAATAGGTGCCGCGGAGTTTGTAGCCCTGATAGGGTTCCCAGGCTCCACCCGCCTTCCACGTCGTGCTGCCGTGAGTCGTGGTGTAATCCGAATAACGGATGCCCGCTTCCGCCGACAGACGATAGAAGAACGGCTTGTCTTCAACCAGCGGAACCTTGATTTCGCCGAACACTTCCTTGACGCTATACTGGCCGATGTCGGGCGGGGTGCGCGCGCCCGCGCCAAGGACTTCACCTTGGATCGTGGCCGGGTAGTCCGGGTTGCTCTGCGCAGAAAGCTTGCGATATTCGGCGCCGACCGCGAAGGCAACCTTGTGGTCCGCCAGCGGCACGGTGAACAGATCGCCCGTGACGCTGCCGGTGATGACCGTCTGGCTCACCTTGCGGTTCACCATCGAATTGAGGTCGATAAAGGCGATCTGATCCTGCGTGATGCTGCCATTCGGGCCGAACAGATTGAGCGGCACGCAGCCATTTTTCGGATCCGAGCAGACATATTGGCCGCTGGTGTCCTTATAGGCACGTAACGCCTGCTGAACCTTGGTGGCTGAACCCCAATGTTCGCGCACCGCCGTCGATGCGGTTTCACCATATTGCGCCGACAAGTCATAATGCAGCGAATCGGTGATCGATCCCCGGAAACCGCCCTGAAGCTGGAACATGCGGAATTCGATCGGGTTGCCGCGTGGCCCCATTTCAGTGAAACGGCGCTGCGCCACCACCGGCGTTTCCAGATAACCCGGCGTACCCGGACCGCCTTGCACCTGCGACGCGGCGAAACATTGAGCGGAGGTTATTGTCGGGCCCTTGGGGTCGGCGGAATTCTTGAGGTTCGCCCCACAAAGCTGGGACAAAAGGCCCGCCGGGATATACGGATTGTTCAACGGCAGATTGAACGTGTTGTTGAACGTTCCCGACGGCGCGAGTTGCAGGCGCACGGTGCTGCGCGTGAACATGCCGGTCGAATAGAATTCGATATTGTCGGTGATCTGGTAACGACCCGCGGCATAGAGGTTCACGCGATCCATCGGCGTCTGGAAATAGGTGCCGAGGTTCGAGTTGTAGGTATCGGATGCAACCGCGGGCTGGACATAGCCCGTCGTCGGGTTGACGACGGCGCCCCACGGATTGGCCTTGTCCGCCGCGCTGGTGAATCCGAAATCGCTCAGGCTCGGATTGGCGAAGATCGTTACCTGCGCGGCCGCAGCGCCCGAGAAAGCGCCATTGGCGGAAGAAATCGGATAGGCGCCAATGCTCCGTGCGGTGGTCAGCAGCGGATCGGCCTTGGTGTAGCCCACGCTCAACACCACGTTGCCGCGTCCGTCGTCGAACGACGCGCCGACCGTCACGTCCGCCTTCAAGCGGGCGGAATCTCCGCGCTCGGAAATGCGGTAGTTGACGCTGGCGTCGATGCCCTTGAAGTCACGCTTGGTGACGAAGTTGACGACGCCGGCGACGGCGTCCGCGCCATAGGTCGAGGATGCGCCGCCCGTCAGGGTGTCGACGCGCTCGATCAATGCGACAGGGATGTTGTTGGTGTCGGTCAGACCATCGAGACCGAACGGCACGATGCGGCGACCGTCGAGCAGAACCAGCGTGCGGTTCGCACCGATACCGCGCAGGTCGAGCGTGGCCGCGCCGCTGGAACCGTTGTTCACGCCCGGACCAATGCTGGGGCGCAGGCCCGGCATGTCGCGCAGCAGTTCCTCGGCCGTGCTCGGCTGGCGGAGCTGGATGTCCTTCGCGGTGATGACGTTGACCGGACTGGCATTTTCCAGGTCCGGGCGCGCGATGCGCGAGCCGGTGACGACCACTTCCGCAGGTTCCGTCGCCCCTTCTTGGGCGAGCGCGGGCGTCGCCGAGACAACGATGCCCAGCGCAAGAACGCCGAGCGCGCTCGTACGCATGATATCATGACGTAAATTCATCTAATCCCCCTCTAGGCATCGAATCTGCTTCCCGGGCCGATTCGAGCGCCGCTTTTTTGCCAAAGGGGGAGCGCGCTACAATGAAAAATTACGGATCGGTTATATTCTCGCGACTATGTGTCGGATATGTTACAATATGGTAATATAGCTGACCGAAACACGGCTAGCGCGTGGAGCGCCCCGTTTCGGGGACATAGGCGTCGATCAGCGCGCCGACATAATCGGGATTGCGCGCCGTCAGTTCGGGCGAGGGGCGCCCCGGCGCATAGATGAAGCCGTGAACCGCATAGGTCGTGCCGCCCAGCCCCTGCGCGTCGCGATACCAGACCTTCACCTCGCTCCAGTCGTTGTGCGGCGAGACATCGTAGAGCGTCACGTCCTGTTCGGCATGGCCACGTGCACCATCCACGCGCGACCAATTGGCGTGGGTAAGCATCAGCACGCGCTTCTCTACGATCCGGCTGACGACGGCGACATGGCCGAGCGGCAGGCGGGGTTGCTTCGCGAAAGCGATCACCGAACCCACCTTCGGCCGGTGGCCGCGGTCGTATTTGCCATCGGCCTGGTCCCACCATGTCCAGGCATCACCGAAGATGCGGATGCCCGAAGCCTCGCGCGCGAACGGCACGCATTGCCCGACATAATCGAGCAAGGCCGCCCCGGCGGGAGCGGCGCCCGCCAGTGCCGAAAGGGCCGCGAGGCCGATGGTGAAACGCCTGAACACGATCCTGTCCCTCCGCTCGCACAGGTGAGGGAATGGTTGCGTGAATTGGTTAATAAAGAACTAACGGAATTTCATTCCATCGCCGCGACGGGGCAACCCGCCGCATGGCTGCGCTCAGGGGCGGTTGGCCTGCCGCTTCGCCATGAACGCCAGCCGCTCGAACAGCATTACGTCCTGCTCGTTCTTGAGCAGCGCGCCGTGGAGCGGCGGGATGGCCTTGGTCGGGTCGCGGTTCTGGAGCACGTCCAGCGGCATGTCCTCATGCAGCAGCAGCTTGAGCCAGTCGAGCAGCTCGCTGGTGGAGGGCTGACCAGCATCTTCTGGATGCCTGGGAAATGGACGTCCACGATCGCCTGCATCGTCTCGCGATCGGGGAATTTGATATAATGGAAGAAACAGCGGCGCAGGAAGGCGTCCGGCAGTTCCTTCTCGTTGTTCGAGGTGATGACGACGATCGGGCGCTCGGTCGCGCGGACGGTTTCGCGCGTCTCGTAGACATGGAATTCCATCCTGTCGAGTTCCTGCAACAGGTCGTTGGGGAATTCGATGTCGGCCTTGTCGATCTCGTCGATCAGCAGCACGGGAAGCTCGGGCGCGGTGAACGCCTCCCAGAGCTTGCCCTTGCGGATGTAGTTCGAGATGTCGTGGACGCGCTCGTCGCCGAGCTGGCCGTCGCGCAGGCGGGCGACCGCGTCATATTCGTAAAGCCCCTGCTGCGCCTTGGTGGTGGACTTGACGTTCCATTCGATCAGCGGTGCGCCGGTCGCCTTGGCGATCTCATAGGCCAGCACGGTCTTGCCGGTGCCCGGCTCGCCTTTCACCAGCAGCGGACGGCGGAGCATGACGGCGGCATTGACCGCGACTTTCAGATCCTCGGTCGCGACATAGCTTTGCGTGCCCTCGAAGCGCTTCATGCCCTCATCCCGTTCGTTTCAAAAATCCGGTATGGCGATAGCTGCTATCCGCGCTGGCTGGCAAGCACCTGATACGCCATCACCGCGGTCGCCACCGCCGCGTTCAGGCTGTCGGCCTTGCCGAGCATCGGCAGCTTCACGAGAAGGTCGCAGGCGGCTTCATATTCTTCCGGCAGCCCCTGCGCCTCGTTGCCCGTGAGCAGGAAGGTGGGGGCGGGGTAAGCCGGCGCGCGATAATCATGCTCGGTCTGGAGACTCAACCCCACCAGCATTCCCGGTCCGGCGCGCAGCCATGTCAGGAACGCCTCCCAGTCGCAGCGCGCGACCGGCACGGTGAACAGCGCCCCCATGCTGGCGCGCACCGCCTCGACCGAGAAGGGATCGACGCAATCGCCGATCAGGATCAGCCCGCCCGCGCCGACCGCGTCGCCGGTGCGCAGGATCGTGCCGAGATTGCCGGGATCGCGCAGCCGCTCCGCGACCAGCCAGATACCGGCCCTGCTGCGGTCCAGCGTTTCCAGCGGCACGGTGAATTCGTCGAACACGCCGACGACGGCCTGGGGATTGTCCTTGCCGGATAGCTTCGACAGGATATCCGGCGTCGTCTCGATCGCCTCGCCGCCCGCGCTCTCCACCGCCACGATCAGGCGCCCGACCAGCGGATGCCGCGCGCTGGCGGCGGCGAAGAACAGCAGGCGGGGAACGCGCCCCGTCTCATGCGCTTCGGTGAGGATGCGCAAGCCCTCCGCGAGGAACTGGCGCGATTCGCGGCGATGGCGCTTGTCGCGCAGATCGCGGACATGCTTCACGAGCGGATTGGAGTAAGCGGTAATCTGGCGCGGCATCACTCTTCGCCGAACTTGGCCTCGACCAGCTCGCACATCACGGCGACGACCTGTTCAGCCGCGTCGCCGATCGCGCTGATGACGATCGTGTCGCCCATCGCCGCGCCCAGCATCATCAGCCCCATGATCGAGGTGCCGGTGACGCTCGATCCGCCCTTTG
>JAYRJH010000536.1:0-1550 GCA_041906415.1 Sphingomonas sp.
CCTGCTCGCGGCGGCGCGCGGCAGCCGGCGCCGCGCGATCGACCGCAGGCGCGGCGCGGCGATCGAGCAATTGCTCTGCCGGGGCAGCGCGGACCTTGCGGGCCTTCCCGATGTGGCGGACGTGCGTGCGCGGCTGGGGCCGTTCGAAAGCCGCGGCCTGATCGCCTGGACCGGCACGCGCGTCACGCTGATGCCCGATGCGATCCCCTATGCCCGCGCGATCGCCGCGACGATCGACCCCTATCGCCAGCACGACGCCACGCGGTTCAGCAGTGCGGTGTGACTGGCCCGCGATCGCCCGCTTCGCCGGAGTGGCCGGGCTGGCCGCCGCGCCGCTCCATGCCGCCATGCCGGTCGATGGGCGGGCAAATGGCGGCGTGGTGATCGGAATCTGCGGACAGCCGGGCCTTGGCGTGCGGATTCCCTTCGCGCCCGGCAAGGCTCCCGCGCGCGACGATGATCCCTGGGGCTGCCACAGTTGCGCCGCCCGCAAGCGCGGCGGCGATATTTGCGCATGTGGTGAGAATGACACGCTGGACTGAACGGGCGAGGGCCTTTGACATGGATCAAGGCGCTCGTGTTCCCGTGCCGCGACAGCGTTCAGGTCGGGCGCCGGGGGGCGTCCGGCACCTTTCTGACTGACGGAAAGGGGATGCGGCCGGCTTCGTAACGGGGGGAGGCCGGCCGCATCGCTCGCTTTTCCGAAATGGGGTGAACCGAATGGCAAAGGATATCAGCGCGCCGGCAGGTTGGCTGTTTGTCGCGCTGCTCGCGTTGCTCGCATCGGCGACGGCGGTCGACGGCGGTTTCGCGATCCATATGGGGATCGCGGCGGTCGCCGCCTTCTATGTCGCTGTGCGCGGGCTGGGCGCGAAGCCGAAGGACGGCATGGGACCGCGCGTCTCGCCGACGGCGGCGGGCCGATATTATGACGATGTGATCCGCTGGGGCGTGATCGCCACCGTCTTCTGGGGCATCGTCGGCTTCCTCGTCGGGGTGTTCATCGCGGCGGAGCTGACCTTCCCGCAGCTCAACCTCGGTCAATATGTCAATTTCGGACGCATCCGCCCGCTGCACACCTCCGCGGTGATCTTCGCCTTCGGGGGCAATGCGCTGATCGCCACCAGCTTCTATGTCGTGCAGCGCACCTGCCGCGCGCGGCTGTTCTGGCCGAACCTCGCGAATTTCGTGTTCTGGGGATACCAGATGTTCATCGTGCTGGCCGCCACCGGCTATGTGATGGGCATCACCGAGGCGCGCGAATATGCCGAGCCGGAATGGTACGTCGACATCTGGCTGACCATCGTCTGGGTCGCCTATCTGATCGTGTTCGTCGGCACGGTGCTGCGCCGTTCCGAGCCGCACATCTATGTCGCCAACTGGTTCTACCTGAGCTTCATCGTCACGATCGCGATGCTGCACATCGTGAACAACCTGTCGATGCCGGTCAGCCTCGTCGGCTCTAAATCCTATTCCGCCTTCTCGGGCGTGCAGGATGCGCTGACGCAATGGTGGTATGGCCACAATGCGGTCGCCTTCTTCCTCACCGT
>JAYRJH010000537.1:0-1547 GCA_041906415.1 Sphingomonas sp.
GCCGAACAGGTTGAGGCACTCGGGATCGTCACGGCCCGCCAGCCGCTCGCGCATCCACGACCATACCGGGGCCATGTCCGGGAAGAAGCCGAGATGGCGGAAGGGGGTGGCCTGCGCGGTGAAACGCACCTCGTTCCACGCCAGCGGCCAGCCTTCGCGCGGGACCGGCTCGGCGAAGCGCCACTGGCCGCCGCCGTCCTCGTCGCTGCCGGGGACGAACTCTCCATGCGCGCGCCAGTCGGGCTTCGCGGGCGCCCATAACGCCTGCGGCTCCGGGCGGATGAAGCGGAAGCGGCCGTAGCGCTCCAGCTTCCGCCCGTTCCCTGAATCGATCAGGCCGTAATCGGCCCAGGGATCGCCGATCAGCGTGTCGAGCTTCATGCGCGCGGCGTGGCGAGACCGGCGATGTAACCGCTCACCGCGTCGAAAGTCGCGTCCAGCGTGACGTAGCGCTCCTCGCGGTCGAACAGGTCGCCGACGCGCGCGGGCAGCGCCGGACGCACGCCGGTCGCGCGCTCCACCGCGTCGCGGAACTTGGCGGGGTGCGCGGTCGCCAGCGTCACCATCGGCGCGTCGCCCGCCCGACGCCGCGCCGCCGCGAGCGCGATCGCGCTGTGCGGGTCGATCACCTGCCCGGCCTGCACGTTCGCCCAGCGCATCGCCATCGCCATATCGTCCACATCGACGCGCTCGCTGGCGAACAATGCCGCCGCGCCCTCGCGCTGCGCATTGGTGAGCCGCATCGCGCGCGTCGATTCGAAGCCGCGCATCTGCTCCGCCAGCGCAAGGCCGTCGCGCGCGCCGAGATCGAACAGCAGCCGCTCGAAATTGGAAGAGACCTGGATATCCATTGAGGGCGTCGGCGTCGGCACCACCGTGCCGGCCGAATAATCGCCGCTGGAAAGCGCGCGATGGAGGATATCGTTGACGTTGGTGGCCACCACCAGCTTCGCCACCGGCAACCCCATCCTCGCGGCGACGTAGCCGGCGAAGACGTCGCCGAAATTGCCGGTCGGCACGCTGAATGCCACCGCGCGCTCCGGCGCGCCGAGGCGGACGGCGGCGTGGAAATAATAGACCACCTGCGCCATCAGCCGCGCCCAGTTGATCGAATTGACCGCCGACAGGTTGAACCGCGCGGAGAAGGCGGGATCGTTGAACATCGCCTTCACCAGCGCCTGCGCCTGATCGAAATCCCCCCGGATCGCGATGTTGTGGACGTTGGGCGCGCCGACGGTGGTCATCTGCCGACGCTGCACCTCGCTCACCCGCCCTTCGGGGTGGAGCATGAAGATATCGACGCCGGCGCGCCCCGCCACCGCGTCGATCGCGGCCGATCCCGTATCGCCGGAAGTCGCGCCGACGATCGTGAGGTGCCGGTCGGAGCCGGAGAGGAACGTCTCGAACAGCAGGCCGAGCAATTGCAGCGCCACGTCCTTGAACGCCAGCGTCGGGCCGTGGAACAGCTCCAGCAGCCACTGGTCGTGATCGAGCTGCACCAGAGGCGTGACGGCGGCATGGGCGAACCGGCCATAAGCGGCGGCGCA
>JAYRJH010000538.1:0-1538 GCA_041906415.1 Sphingomonas sp.
CCGTTGCGGGGAACAGGCCGGGTCGCAGACCGCATCGCGGGGCAGATCCGCCCAGAACAAGGCCCGTCGGTCGCAGGGCATCACAGCACCCGGAGCAACTACCCATAGCCGGGCGTTCCCACATCGCACGACAGCACCAGGTACAATCGCTGGCGTTCGGCATCACAGTCCACTCGGATCATAGTCCTGCTTCCACATGTAAAAGGAGGCGACATGCCAACGGGTGTTTATGTTCGGAAGAACGCGGTCGGGGACCGCTTGAAGGCGGGAATGGCTGCGGACCACGCGGCGGACTTCGCGCAATGGCTTCGTGAGCGACGCTATACGCCACGTACCATCGTCGAGAAGATGCGGCTGCTTGCGAGCTGGACGCACTGGGCATGCGCGGAGAATTACACGCTCGCCGCGATCCGTGAGGCGCATGCGACATCGTTCGCCTTGATTGCAGCGGGGCAATGCCCGCGCTTCCGTGGTGACATCAACCAGGACGCAGTCGAGATCGCCAAGCTGTTCATCGCCTATCTCGAGGATCGCAGCGTATTGGCGGGCCCGCCGGCCAAGCCAGTTGCGCCGCTGGTGGCCGAGTTTGCGGCTTGGGCTCGCGAGCAGCGCGGTCTGGCCGAAACGACGCTGGCCACGTATCTCGGAACGATCACGCCCTTCGTCGATACGCTGGGGGACACGCCAGCTATCTACGACGCCGCAACGATCCGAGCCTACATGATCGAGCGCGCGAAAGCGGTATCGGTGGCGCGGATGAAGGGGATATCGGTCGGCATTCGCGCCTTCCTGCGCTTCCTGATCGCGACAGGACGATGCCGGCCCGGACTCGACCACGCCATGCCCAACGTTGCGGGCTGGCGGCTGGCCTCGATCCCGCGCTTCCTACCCGATGCCGATATCGCGCGGATCATCGGGGCGTGCGACGGTGAGCGTCGCCTGCGCGACCGGGCCATCATCCTGCTGTTGGTTCGGCTCGGACTTCGGGCGAGCGAGGTCGCACGGCTCGGCTTCGGCGATATCGACTGGCGGCAGGGCAGCATCCGCCTGTTCGGCAAAGGCCGGCGCGAAGAACTGCTGCCACTCACCCAGGAGATCGGCGACGCGTTGCTTGCCTATATCGAACGCGGTCGGCCGGCGATGACGGTACCATCCCTGTTCATTACCGAATATGCGCCGCTGCGCCCCATCGACCGCATCACGGTCAAATGCCTGGTCAAGCGCGCCCTCGAGCGTGGGGGTATCGAGAGCCACTATAGAGGCGCGCATATCCTGCGGCACTCGGCGGCCACGGCGATGCTCCGCCACGGCGTCAGCCTGACCGATGTAGGCACGGTACTGCGCCATCGGTCGCCAGAAATGACGGCGCACTATGCCAAGGTCGATATCGCGCTCCTGGATGCTATCGCCCAACCATGGCCGGGGAGGTCGCCATGCTGACCGATGACGCCGACCGCTACATCGCGTTGCGCCGCTCGCTCGGCTTCAAGCTCGCAAAGACGGCCCGACACCTCAACGCGTTCGCGCGCTATGCGGTC
>JAYRJH010000058.1:0-10843 GCA_041906415.1 Sphingomonas sp.
TTATTACAAGGAGCTGGCGCGCACCTCCCCGCGCGTGAAGTTCTGGACGGTCGGCAAATCGGAGGAAGGGCGCGACATCGTCGTGATCGCGATCGCCGACGAGGAGACGCTGAAGAACCTCGACGCGAACAAGGCCGCGCTGGCCGCGCTGGGCGATCCGCGCAAGACCAGCGAGGCGGATGCGCGCAAGCTCATCAAATCCGCGAAGCCCCTCTACTGGATCACCAGCGGCATCCACTCGCCGGAAACGGGCGGGCCGGAAATGTTGCTGGAGCTGGCCTATCGTCTGGCGGTGGAGGAAACGCCCTTCATCCAGAAGATCCGCAACAACATGATCACCTTCATCACGCCCGTCCTCGAGGTGGACGGGCGCGACAAGATGGTCGACACTTATTATTACGGCAAGAAGACGGGCAATCCGCGCCCGCCGATGGTCTATTGGGGCAAATATGTCGCGCACGACAACAATCGCGACGGCATGGGCCAGTATCTCCAGCTCACCAAGGCGCTGACGCAGGGCACGCTGGACTGGCATCCGACGGTGCTGCACGACCTGCACGAGGCGCAATCCTACCTCTATGTCTCCACGGGCACCGGGCCGTACAACCCCTCGCTCGATCCGATCTCCTCGAACGAATGGTGGCTGCTCGCCGAGACCGAGGTGATGGAGATGGCGAAGCGCAAGATTCCGGGCGTCTTCACCTACGGTTTCTATGACGGCTGGGTGCCGAACTACCTGTTCTGGATCGCGCAGACCCATAACAGCTTCGGCCGCTTCTATGAGGTGCAGAGCTACGGGCCAGACGTGCAGAAGGGGCTGAAGCTGCCGCCCTCCACCACCAGCCGCGAATGGTATCGCGCCAATCCGCCGCTGCCGGAGATCGACTGGGGACCGCGCAACAACACCAATATCCAGGAAACCGCCCTGCTGATCGCGCTCAACAAGGTGGCGACCGATCGCGAACTGTATCTCGAAAACTACTGGATCAAGAACAGGAACGCCGTGGAGGGCGGGCGCACCGGCGACATCAACGCCTGGGTGATCCCCGCCGCGCAGACCGCGAAGCTCAACGTGGCGGACATGGTGAACGGCCTGCGCCATCAGGGCGTGGAGGTGAGCGTGGCCAATGCCGCCTTCACCGCCGGCGGGGTCAACGTGGCGGCGGGCGATTACGTGATCCGCGCGGACCAGCCCTATCGCACGCTGCTGGACATGTATCTGGGCATCCAGAATTATCCGATCGCCAACCCGCGCCCCTATGACGACACGGGCTGGACGATGCAATATCTGCGCAACGTGACCGTCCGCACCGTGAAGGATCCGGCGATCCTCCAGCAGCAGCTCACGCAATTGTCCGCTGACGTGCGGCCGAAGGGCGTCGTCACCGGCGCCGGCCCCGTGATCCTCGTCAACCACAGCGGCGACAACGAGCTCGTCTCCTTCCGCTTCCGGCTGGGCAAGACGAAGATGCTGGCGGCGGAGGCGCCGTTCGAGGCGGGCGGCAGGCAATATGCCGCCGGCACGTTCATCCTGCCCGCCGCCAATCGCGCCGAGGTGGAGAAAGTGGTGGCCGATCTGGGCCTGGCCGCGGAGGCGGTCGGCGCGGTGCCGTCTGTGGCCAGCCACGCGCTCAGCGTGCCGCGCATCGGCTACCTCCATTCCTGGCTGCGCACGCAGGACGAGGGCTGGTGGCGCGCCGCGCTGGACCATTACGGCATCCCCTATACCTATTTCGCCGATATCAAGGCGCGGCAGGGCGGGCTGCGCGCGAAATATGACGTCATCATCTATCCCACGGTCGGCTCCAGCGCGCAGGATCAGATCACGGGCGTGGCGATGAACGGGACGAAGCCGATCCCCTATAAGAAGTCCGCGCTGACGCCGAACCTCGGCATGCTCGATTCCGCCGACGATATCCGCGGCGGCCTGGGAGCCGACGGCCTCGCGGAGCTGAAGAAGTTCGTCGAGCAGGGCGGCACGCTGATCGGCGACGGATCGACCGTGGAGATGCTGGCGCAATATGGCATCGCGCAGGGCGTGAGCGTGGCGGAAACGCCGAAGCTCTACACCAAGGGCGCGGTGATGCGCGGCGTGTTCAGCGACAAGACCAGCCCGCTCACCTACGGCTATCAGGGCAAGGAGATGCCGGTCTATTTCTCGCAGGCGCCGGTGCTGAAGATCAGCGCGGGCGGACGGCCGTGGGGCTATTTCGATCCCAACGCGCCGGGCGCTGGCATCGCGCAGAACATCACGCCTAATGACAAGCCGGGCCATGTCTCGCCATGGGGACCGGACGGTGCCAAGCCGGCCGGGCAAACCAATGCGGATGTGCCCAACTCCCCGTTCGGATCGGCGTTGCCGGTGTCGCGCACGGGCGGGGCGGAGCCGACGCAGCATCCGCGCGTCGTCATGTCCTTCCCGGCCAAGGCGGACGATATCCTGCTGAGCGGGATGCTCTCCGGCGGAGAGGCGTTGCAGAACAACGCCCTGCTGGTGGATGTGCCGCGCGGGCAGGGGCATATGGTGCTCTACGCGCTGCGCCCCTTCTGGCGCTGGCAGACGCAGGGAAGCTATTTCCTCGGCTTCAACGCGATCCTCAACTGGGATCATCTCGACGCGGGGAAAGCGGCGAAGTGAGCGAACCGCCGCCCCGGCCTTGCGCCGGGGCGGCGCACCACTAGCGGCGGGCGGGAGGTTTACCGTCGCGCGTCGATATACGCCGTTCGGCCTGAGCCTGTCGAAGTCCTGCCGCTCCGCTCGCAGCCCGGCAGACCCAGGCGCGACGGACGCGCCCGGAGCTGGAGCGCTCAATCCCCATAGACGATCCGCACCTTCGCCTCCGCCGCGATGCGGCGCGCCTCGCCGGTGGTGCCGGCCAGCGCGAGCGCCACGCCCATGCGGCGGAAGGGGCGGCTGTCCGGCTTGGCAAAGATGCGCACGTCCACCTCGCCGCCCGGCGTCGCCAGCGCTTCGGCCAGGCCTTCGTAGGCGAGCGTCCGCGAATGACGGTCGGCGAGGATCACCGCCGACGCCGCCGATCCGCGCGAGACGATCGCCGGGATCGGCAATCCCATGATCGCGCGGGCGTGGAGATCGAACTCGCTGAGGTTCTGGGAGATCAACGTCACCATCCCGGTATCGTGCGGACGCGGGGAGAGTTCGGAGAAGATCACCTCCTCTCCCTTCACGAAGAATTCCACGCCGAAGATGCCGTATCCGCCCAGATCGTCCACCACCTTGCGCGCCATATCCTCGGCCGCCGCGATCGTGGCGGGGGACATGGCCGCGGGCTGCCAGCTTTCCTGATAGTCGCCGCGCTCCTGCCGGTGCCCGATCGGCGGGCAGAACAGCACGCCGTCTCTCGTGCGGACCGTGAGGAGCGTGATCTCATAGTCGAAGGCGATGAACTCCTCCACGATCACGCGCTTGCGGTCGCCGCGCATGTTGGCGACGGCATAGTCCCACGCCTTTTCCAGCCCGGCCTCGTCATATGCATTGCTCTGCCCCTTGCCGGACGAGGACATGACCGGCTTGACCACGCAGGGGAAGCCGGTGTGCGCCGCCCCCGCGCGCACTTCCTCCAGCGTCTCGGCATAGCGATATCGGGAGGTGCGCAGGCCAAGCTCCACCGCCGCCACCTCGCGGATGCCGTCGCGGTTCATCGTCATCATGGTCGCGCGGGCGGAGGGCACGACGGTGACGCCTTCCGCCTCCATCTCCGCCAGCACCTCGGTGCGGATCGCCTCGACCTCGGGCACGACGAGATCGGGCTGATGGCGGCGGATCGCCTCGCGCAGCCGGTCGGCATCGAGCATGGGGAAGACCTTCTGCTCGTCGGCCATCTGCATCGCGGGCGCGCCGGCATAGCTGTCGCACGCGATCGCATAAGCGCCCAGCCTCTTGGCAGAGATCACGAACTCGCGCCCCAGCTCTCCCGAGCCGAGCAGCAGGATTTTCGCGGTGAAAGCCATGGGATGATCGCCTTGTGAGGGATGAAAACGGCCCATGTCAGTGGCGGCATCCGTCGCGCTTGTCCATGCGCCGGGAACCTATCGCCGCGCCGTCCGTAGTCATGGCAAGTCGCGCAAAGCCGCGGACGATATACAGAATTAGGAGCAGGCGATGCGTATCGCCCCACAGGAATATGCACCGCGCCATATCGCGGTGATAGGAAACGCCTTGCCCCGCCAGTGCGGGCTGGCCACTTATACCACGCACAGCGTTGCCGCCCTGCGCGCGGCTTGCCCCGGCCTGACGGTCGATCATTATGCGATGGATGACGGGCAGGATGTCGAATATGGGTCCGACGTCCACCGGCTGATCCGTGCCGGAGACGTGACCGATTATGTCGCCGCCGGGCGGGAGATCGAGCGTTCGAAGGCGCAGGCGATCTGGGTTCAGCACGAGTTCGGGATTTTTGGCGGGTCGGCGGGGGCATATCTGCTCCAGCTCCTTCGCCAGACGACGAAGCCCTTGCTGGTGACGCTGCACACCGTTCTCGAGCGGCCGGATGCCGATCAGCGGCGGGTGATGGATGCGCTCAACGAACGCGCCGCGCATTTCGTGGTGATGGCGCATCATGCGGCGGAGATACTGGCGCGCGTCTATGGCGTGGAGGAAGCGCGGATCACGATGATCCCGCACGGCGCCCCTGATCGCGCCCTTGTGCCGACGGCGGACGTGAAGCAGGCGCTTGGCCTGCCGCCGGGGCCGACCGTGCTCACCTTCGGGCTGCTGTCTCCGGGCAAGGGCATCGAATATGCGATCCGCGCGATGCCGGCGGTGCTGAAGGCCCATCCGGACCTCATCTACATCGTCGCCGGCGCGACCCATCCGGCGCTGCGCCGCGAACAGGGCGAGGCGTATCGCGAGAGCCTGATCGCGCTGGCGGAGGACATGGGCGTGGCGGACAACATCCGCTTTCTCAACCGCTTCCTCGACGACGACGAGCTGATCGACCGGTTGCAGGCATGCGACGTCTATCTGACTCCCTATCTCAACCGCGATCAGGTGACGTCCGGCACGCTCGCCTACGCGCTCGCCATGGGGCGGCCGGTGGTGTCCACGCCCTATATCCATGCCACGGAGGCTCTGTCCGACGGCATGGGCGAACTGGTGCCGTTCCGGGACGCGGAGGCGATAGCGGAAGCATTGAAGGGCCTGTTCGACGATGCCGAGGGGCTGGCGCGGCGGGCTTCCGCCACATGGGAACGCGCGCGGCGGACGATCTGGCCGAACAATGCGCGCGCGATCCTCGACCTGCTGGCGGGCATCGTCCGTTCCACGCCGATCCGGCTCGACCGGCACCGCCCCGCCATGCCGCGGATTTCGGGAGATGCCATGCTGGACGGCGTGCGCGCGATGACCGACGACGTGGGAATCCTGCAGCACGGCATCTACGGCATCGCGGATCGCGTCCACGGCTATTGCATCGACGACAACGCCCGCGCGCTGATGCTGGTGAGCCAGATGCGCGAGGGCGATCCGGCCGTGCGCGCGCGGCTGGCCGCCGTCTATGCCGCCTTCGTCCAGCATGCGTGGTCATCGGAACGCGGCGCCTTCCGCAACTTCATGGGTTATAACCGCGACTGGCTGGAGGAGCAGGGGTCGGAGGACAGCAACGGCCGTACCCTATGGGCGCTGGGTGTGGTCCAGCGCGATGCGGAGGATCCGATGCTGCGGCGCTGGGCGCGCGCATTGTTCGATCAGGCGCTTCCGCTGGCGCGGCAGCTCACCGCGCCGCGTGCGATCGCCTTCGTCACGCTGGGGCTTGCCGCGCGGGCGGACGCGGGCCAGGTGGACGAGGGAAGCCGCGAGATGCTGGCCGCATATGGCGCGATGTTCGAAAACCTGCTCTCGCGCAACAGGCGGCCGGACTGGCCGTGGTTCGAAGCGATGCTCTCCTACGATAATGCCCGGCTGCCGCAGGCTTTGATCGAGGCGGCGCGGATCACGGGCAACCGCCAGGCGCTCAAGGATGCGCTGGAGACGCTCGAGTGGATCGCCGGCATCCAGACATCGTCGGACGGCCATTTTCGCGCCGTGGGCACTGAAAGCTTCGGTCGGCCCTATGCCGATCCCCAGCCTTTCGACCAGCAGCCGCTGGAGGCGGCTGCGATGATCGATGCCTGCGCCAGCGCATGGCGGGCGACGGGGAATCCCGAATGGCTGCGCCGCGCGCATGTCGCATTGGCGTGGTTCACCGGGGAGAATGATCTGGGCGTGCCGCTGGCGGATGCGCGGACCGGCAAATGTTTCGATGGGTTGACGCCGGAGGGCGTGAACCTGAATCAGGGGGCGGAATCGATTCTGGCGCTGCAACAGGCACTTGTCGCCATCCGCGCCCTGCCGGACGAAGCGCAGAAATCTCTCCAGATCGCGGCGGCCTGAGCCGGCAGGGCATTGGCGCGCCCGTTCCGGGCCGCTAAGCCTGCCCGCCGGTTAAAACGGCATGACGGAAACTCGCGTGGCAATCTTTCAGCGTCTTGCGGTGCGCCTCACCGCTGATCCCACGCGGGTGGTGGTGCGGCCGTTCCATCTTTCCTGGCAGGCAGGCGACGGGCAGGCGGTCGACGGCAGGCCGACGCGCGCGCGCCAGCTTGTGGACGACATATGCGAGATGCCGGAAGTGATGGTGGAGGAGAGCCTCGCCAATGTCCTCGCCGACTTCGAACCGCGCCACTGGCACACGCGCCGCATCTTCGAGACGCGCTTCGGGGAACTGGCGCATCAGCTCGATATCGATCCCGACAGCCTCAGCCTGGCGCGGCGCGAGCTGATCGGAGCCTATTTCTGCCACGAATACAGCTATGCCGCCGCCGCGCTGATGAACCCCTCGATCGTGCCGCACCCGGATCAGACGGGGCTGGAGCGGGGGACCGTGCGCTTCATCATGTCGCTGCGCGCGGTGGGGGAAGGGCATATCAGCTCGATCGCCTTCCGCGAGGGGCTGGTGAGCGCCGACGGTTCCTTCTACCTCGCGCCCGAGCCTCCCTTCGCCACGGCGGCGGTGCTGGAGCATGACCAGTCCGCGCTGGCCGAAGGCGTCGTGGAGGTGTCGCGCAATCTCGACAGCAATCTTTCCGGCACCGTGCTGTTCCCCGTGACGCCCGAGCAGGCCAACGGGCTGGAGGACCTGCGCCTCACCCGCTTCGTGGAGGAGGACGGCTCGGTCGAATGGATCGGCACCTATACCGCCTATAGCGGGCGGGACATCCGTTCCGAACTGCTGCGCACCTCCGATTTCCAGCGTTTCCTGCTGCAGCCGATGACCGGCTCCGCCCGCGTGAACAAGGGCATGGCGCTGTTCCCCCGCCGGATCGACGGCCGCTATCACATGATCGGGCGGCAGGACGGGAAGAACCTGTTCCTGCTCGTTTCGGATTCGCTGGGCGATTGGGATGGCGGACAATTGCTGCTTGAGCCGCGCTATCCGTGGGAGTTCATCCAGATCGGCAATTGCGGCGCGCCGATCGAGCTGGACGAGGGCTGGCTGCTGCTCACCCATGGCGTCGGGCCGATGCGCAAATACGCCATCGGCGCGGCCCTGCTGGACAAGAATGACCCGTCGAAGGTGCTGGGGCGCACGATCGAGCCGTTGCTGGCGGCGGCCGACCATGATCGCGAGGGTTATGTGCCCAACGTGGTCTATACCTGCGGCGCGCTCAAGCTCGGAAAGCGGCTGTTCGTGCCTTATGGGATAGCGGACAGCTCTGTCGCCTTCGCCTTCGCGGAGATATCGGACATCCTGGGGCGGATGGGTTAGGGCTGGGGCGGATCGACTTCAGCCCTGACGGCCTGCAAATAGCGGCTTTTCCGTGCTTCCGGTGCTCACGGTTGTGCTCGCCCATCCCGCCGGGGCTGGCCGCGCCGTCGCTGCCGCACCGAGGCCGGGCGCCGTCACGCCGCGTCCAGCGCCTGCGCGAGATCGGCGATCAGGTCGTCGGGATGCTCGATCCCGATCGACAGGCGGACAGTCGATTCGAGCACCCCGATCCGCTCGCGCACCTCGGCGGGCACGCCCGAATGGGTCATGCTCGCCGGGTGGCTGGCGAGCGATTCCGTGCCGCCCAGGCTGACCGCCAGCTTCATGATCTGCAGCGCGTTCAGGAAGCGATAGGCGGCGGGCCGCCCACCCGCGATATCGAAGGCGAAGGTCGATCCCGCGCCCGTGCATTGCGCGGCATAGACGCGGCCGAGCGGCGTTTCCGGGCCGTGGAAGGGCAGATAGTGCACCGCCGCCACCTTGGGATGATCGCGAAGGAAGGCGGCCACCGCCGCCGCATTGTCGTTGGCACGCGCCATGCGGATGCCCAATGTCTCCAGCGAGCGGCCGAGCATCCAGCAGCTGTGCGGATCGAGCTGGGTGCCGATCGCGCTGCGCAGCATCCGCACCTGCGTCGTCAATTCCTTCGATCCCAGCACCGCGCCCGCGATCAGATCGGAATGACCGCCGACATATTTGGTGAGCGAATAGAGCGACAGGTCCGCCCCGAACTCGATCGGCCGCTGATAGACCGGGCCGAGCAGGGTATTGTCGCAGGCGATGATCGGGCGATGCTCCTGCTCGTCGGCGATGCGGCGGAGCATCGCGATGTCGACGAGGCTGTTCGTAGGGTTGGCCGGCGTCTCGATCAGGATCATCGACAGCCGCCCCATCTCCCGCGCCCTCGCAAAGGCCGCGCGGACGGCGGCTTCGTCCGTGCCGTCGGCGAAGCCCGTCGCCGCGATGCCGAGCCGCGCGAGCGTCTTCGCCAGCAACGTCTCCGTCCCGCCGTAGAGCGGCTGCGAGTGCAGCACCACGTCGCCGGGGCAAGCGAAGGCGAGCAGGGTGGTGGCGATCGCCGACATGCCGGACGAGAACAGGGCGCAGGATTCCGCGCCTTCATACAGCGCCAGCCGGTCCTCCACGATCTCGCTGTTGGGATGGTTGAAGCGCGAATAGACCAGCCCCGATCCCATGCCTTCCGGCGGCTGCTTCCGGCCGGACGCATAATCGAAGAAATCGCGTCCCTCCTCCGCGTTGCGGAACACGAAGGTGGAGGTCAGGAATACCGGCGGCTTGACCGCTCCTTCGGACAATTGCGGATCGAAGCCGTAGTTCAGCATCTGCGTTTCGGGATGCAGCACATGATTGCCGATCCGGGTTTTGTAGGACGCGGGCTTGGTCATCGTTCGGTTCCTTCAAGGGATGGGCGCCATATAATCGGAATGCAGCCGCACGGCACCCCTTGCCCGCGCCGGCGATCGGCGGATAAGGATCGGGAAAGAGGGGGAGGAATGAATGCCGGGATCATTGTGGCTGAATGCCGCAGCAGCGATTGCGTTCACCGTTTCGGTGTCCGCCGCCACCAATGCGCAGCCCGCGCCGGCGGCGAAGGCGGAGAACGCCAGCGAGGATGCGCGGCTCTACGCCTTCCTCGATGAGCAGTTCGCCGAGGAATTGCGCGATCGCCCGCAGCTCGCCACGCAGCTCGGGCAGAAGCAGGGCGCGGACAGGCTGGACGATATCAGCGACGCCGCCGTGCTGCGCCGGCTGGAATGGCGCCGCGCCAGCGTCGCGCGGATGAAGGCCGGATTCGATCGCGCGAAGCTGTCGCCCGACGCGCAGGTCAATTACGATATCTGGGCGCTGGAGCTGGAGCGCGCGGAGCTTTCCTGGCGCTTCCGCCAGTATGCGCCGCCTTTCTATTCCTTCCTCTATTCGCTCCATGCGCGGCTGCCGGATTTCCTCATCAACACGCATAACGTGCAGGATGCGGCCGACATGCGCGCTTACGCCGCCCGGCTGCGCGCGATGCCCGCGGTGCTGGACGAGGCGATCGCGCAGAGCCGCGCGTCCGACGCGAAGGGCATCCGCGCGCCGAAGTTCCAGATCGAGCGCGTGATCGCCGGAAGCCGCGCGATCGTCACCGGCGCGCCGTTCGACGACGGCGCGGCATCGCCCCTTTGGGCGGATGCGCAGGCGAAGGTCGGCAAGTTGAAAACGGCCGGCAAGGTGACGGCGGCGGATGCGGATGCGCTTCTCGCCGATACGCGTGCGGCGCTGCTGTCGATCAAGCCCGCTTACGAGCGCGTGATCGCCTGGGCCGAGAGCGACCTGCCGACCGCGCCGGGCGGCCGCGTCGGCGCGATCTCGCTGCCGGGCGGAGCGGAATATTATGCCGCCGCGCTGAAGCTCAACACCACCACCGATCTCACCGCCGAGCAGATCCACCAGATCGGGCTGGGCGAGGTGAAGCGGATCGAGGGCGAGCAGGATGCGCTGGCCCGCAAGGCCGGCTTCAAGGATCGCAACGCTTATTATGCCGATCGCGAGCGCCGCAATCCGCCCCGGCCGTGGACCGACGAGCTTCGCGCCGAATATTTGCGCAACGCCAACGCCACGATCGCGCACAACCGCACGCTGCTGCCGAAATATTTCGGCGTCCTGCCGGAATATCGGATGGAGGTGGTGCGCGAGCCGTCGTTCAGCGAGGTGGCGGGCGGCGCGGCCCATGCCGCCGGCCCCAGCCGCGACGGCGCGCGTCCGGGCCGCGTCTATGTCCACCTGCTGGGCGATACCAGTGATCCCGCCCCGGACGCGGTGACGGACCTGATGTGCCACGAAGGCGTCCCCGGCCATGTGATGCAGGGCCATATCCAGGTGCGCCAGAGCGCCGGGCCGAAATTCCGCCAGACCGCGCGCTATGTCGCC
Organism: Sphingomonas sp.; assembly: GCA_041906415.1. GTDB lineage: Bacteria > Pseudomonadota > Alphaproteobacteria > Sphingomonadales > Sphingomonadaceae > Sphingomonas. The sequence continues at coordinate 10,698 of JAYRJH010000058.1, forward strand.
TTCGGCGAGGGCTGGGCGCTTTATGCCGAGGCGCTGTGCAAGGAAATGGGCGCCTATCCCGATGTGGCGAGCGATTTCATGCGGCTGGAAGCGGAAGTGTTCCGCGCCGCGCGCCTCGTGGTCGATACCGGCATCCACGCCAAGGG
>JAYRJH010000059.1:0-10835 GCA_041906415.1 Sphingomonas sp.
TGACCCGGCATCCAGAGCCGCAAACGTCATCGCTCTTCACTCTGGATGCCGGGTCAAGCCCGGCATGACGCGAAAATGGCAGCCGTAACCAGCCCTTCGGGCCTGAATGTCGATCCATCCTAGGCCTCTTTCCAGTCGAACGTCAGCGGGGCCTCGCGGAAAGCGAAGCGGTCGAGGTGGCTCGCCACCACCTCGCGCATCCGTGCGACGTCCTCTCCTTCCGGCACCGACAGCGCCACGTCAAGCGTCTCGCTGTCGGCGCGCATGTCGAGGCGGCTGCCGTTGGGGAAGGTGATCGTCGCCTCCTCGGGCGAGAAGACGACCTCCATCTTGTGGCTCCAGTGCTTGGCAAGCTGCTGGAGGTAGCGGCTCGCCGAGCCGGTCGGCACGCGGGCGATCGAGACGCTCACCGCAGCCGCTCGATCTTCTGCGCCACCTCGTCGATCAGTGCGGCGACGTCGTGGAGCGTGTCCTGCGAGAAATCGCCCTTCGCCAGCCGCTGCTCCAGCGCGACGCGCAGATTGCCCATCGCGCGGCGGATCGGCGCGCCGTCAGTGCGCTGGCGGCGCTCGCCGATATGCGCGAGCCGCTCGACCAGCGCCTCCGCCTGCTCGCGATTCTCCTCCAGATGCGCGCGGCCCGCCTCGGTGACGGCATAGACCTTGCGCTTTTCGTCGGAGGCCTGCTCCTCGATGAAGCCCATTTCGTCGAGCATGGTGATCGTTGGATAGACCACGCCGGGGCTGGGGGCATAAGCGCCGCCGGTCAATTCCTCGATCGCGCGGATCAGGTCATAGCCGTGGCGCGGTTCGTCCGCGATCAGCTTGAGCAGCACGAGGCGAAGCTCTCCGCCGTCGAACATCCGGCGCCCGCGACCGCCTCCCCGCTCCATCCCCGCAAATCCGCGCGCCATGCCGAAGCCTTCGCCCCAGCCGCCGCCGCGCGGCCCGCAATGGCGGCCGCGCCGCCCATGGAATCCATAAAACATGATTGTTCCTCTGTGTATCAAGATGCGTCTAAGATATATCTTGATAGAACGAATGCAACCCCTTCTGTCAAAAATCGCCGCGCGCCCTATCTTGGGGATATGGCCGACCTGTTCGCGGGGTTCGAACCCCCCGCCCCTTCCGACGACACCCTTGCCGCCGACGCGCCGCTGGCCGATCGGCTGCGCCCGCGCAGTCTGGACGAGGTGGCGGGGCAGCAGCATCTCACCGGGCCGGAGGGCGCGATCGGGCGGATGGTCGCGGCGGGAAGGCTCTCCTCGATGATCCTGTGGGGACCGCCGGGCACCGGCAAGACGACGATCGCGCGGCTGCTCGCCGATGCCGTGGGCCTGCGGTTCGCGCCGATCTCCGCCGTCTTCTCCGGCGTGGCGGACTTGAAGAAGGTCTTTGCGGAAGCGCGCGAGCACGCCCGGCTCGGGAAGCGCACCTTGCTGTTCGTGGACGAGATCCACCGCTTCAACCGCGCGCAGCAGGACGGTTTCCTGCCCTATGTCGAGAACGGCACCGTCACGCTGGTCGGCGCGACGACCGAAAACCCCTCGTTCGAGCTTAACGCGGCATTGCTCAGCCGCGCGCAGGTGCTGATCCTCCACCGGCTCGACCGCGAGGCGCTGGAAACCCTGCTCGAACGGGCGGAGAAGGAGATGGGCCGTGCCCTTCCCCTCACCCCGCCGGCGCGCGACGCGCTGGTGGCGAGCGCGGACGGCGATGGACGCTTCCTGCTCAACCAGGCGGAGACGTTGTTCTCGGTCGACATCGCCGAGCCGCTCGATCCGGCGGGCCTGTCCGCCTTCCTCCAGCGCCGCGTCGCGATCTACGACAAGGATCGCGAGGGGCATCACAACCTGATCTCCGCGCTTCACAAATCGGTGCGCGGCTCCGATCCGCAGGCGGCGCTCTATTATCTCGCGCGGATGCTGACCGCCGGAGAGGAGCCGCTTTACGCGCTGCGCCGCCTCACCCGCATGGCGATCGAGGATATCGGCATGGCCGATCCACAGGCGCTCGCCCAATGTATCGCCGCCAAGGACGCTTATGAGCTGCTCGGCTCGCCGGAGGGCGAACTGGCGATCGTGCAGGCGTGCCTCTACCTCGCCACCGCGCCGAAATCGAACGCATCCTATCTGGCGATGAAGGGCGCGTGGCAGGCCGCGCGCGAGACGGGATCGCTGATGCCGCCCGCCAATATCCTCAACGCGCCGACGAAGCTGATGAAGCAGGTCGGCTACGGCAAGGGATATGAATATGACCACGATGCCGCCGAGGCCTTCTCCGGCGCGAACTATTGGCCGGAGGGGATGACGCCACAGCGCTTCTACGAACCCACGGCGCGCGGCTATGAAAAAAGGGTTGCCGAACGGCTCGCCTGGTGGGACGAGCGGCGACGTGAAAAAAAGAACCCTTAGCCTCCTTTTCGCCGGTCTTGCCGCCGCTTCCGCCGGCGCGCAGCAGATCCGCCCGACCTCGAACCAGACCTATCATTACGCGGTCGCGGCCGGATACAAGGCGATCACCCTGTGCGAGGGCGTGTTCGACGCCGGGCGGAGCGAGCGCCAGATCGAGGCGGTGGAGCTGCGCGGCATCTATCCCGAATATGATGCGATCGTGCCCGCGCTATCCGCCAACGTGGACCGCAAGACGCGCACCGTGACCGTGTCGTTCGACCCCGGCCTCGCCCCGCGCCGCGCTCTGTGGCGGCCGCGCTACGGCTGCTATCTCTCGCCGATCAGCACGACCTTGCCAACGGTGAACCCCTCCGCCGCGCCCGCAGCCCCGCTTCCGGCCGACCCGCGCCCGTGGCCGATGGGCGACGCCGATATCGCCCCGCGCCCCTCGCCCGCGCTCGCCGCATTGGTCTCGCGTGCCTTCGACAAGGCGAGCTTCGGCGTGGAAAGCACCACCACCGGCGTGGTGATCGTGAAGGACGGGCGAATCGTCGCCGAGCAATACGCCCCCGGCTTCGGCCCGATGGTGCCGAACCGCACATGGTCCGTCGCGAAGAGCATCGCGGGCACATTGGTGGGCGTCGCGGCGACGACGGTCAGGATCGACCAGTTCCAGCCCGCCAACGTCCCGGAATGGAAACGCCCAGGCGATCCGCGCGCGGCGATCACGCTCGACAACCTGATGCGCATGGCGAGCGGGCTGCACAGCGACACCGCCGGCAATCGCACCGACGCGATCTATTTCGGCGGCACCACCGTCACCGAGCAGGCGACCGGCTGGCCGCTGGAAGCCGCGCCCGGCACGCGCTTCCGCTACGCCAACAACGACATCATGCTCGCCGCCCGCAGCCTGCGCGCCACCCTCGGCGAGGAGCGTTATGCCAACCTGCCTTTCAGCGGCCTGCTTCGCCCGTTGGGCATGGAGCATACGACGATCGGCACCGACTGGCAGGGCAATTACATCCTCTCCAGCCAGGTATGGACCACCGCGCGCGATCTGGCGCGGCTCGGCCAGTTCTGGCTGCAGGACGGCGAGTGGCAGGGGCGCAGGCTGCTCCCCGCCGGCTGGGTGCGCTACATGACCACGCCCGCCGGGCCGCAGCCGGCGGAAGGCCCCGGCTATGGCGCGACGATGTGGCTGTTCGGGCCAAGGCAGGGGCTGCCCGCGGGCAGCTTCGCCGCGCAGGGCAATCGCGGGCAATCGGTGATGGTGATCCCGCAGCACCGGCTGGTGATCGTGCGGCGCGGCGAAGACCCGGGACCGGCGCGCTTCGATATCGCGCGCTTCTCCGCCGAAGTGATCGCCGCGCTACAATGAAGGACTGGGCCGAAGTCGTCGCCTTCGCCTGCGCGCTGCCGGACGTGGAGATGGCGTCGCACTACGGCAGCCTGTGTCCGAAGGTGAACGGCAAGGCCTTCGTCTCGCCGGGGCGCGAGGCCGGGAGCTTCCACGTCATGGCGAGCCATGAGGAAAAGGCGGTGCTGCTCGAAACCGATCCCGACACCTTCTGGCAGACGCCGCATTACGAAGGCTGGCCGGGCCTGCTGGTGCGATACGGCTCAGCGGATACCGAACGCGTCCGCAACGTGATCCGCCGCGCATGGTGGGATCGCGCGAAGAAAGCGCAGCGTGCCGCGTTCGGCCCCCGCCCCTGATCGATTCACGCGCTTCGTCGCGATCGACTGGTCCGGCGCGAAGGGCGCGCGGCATCGCGGCATCGCCATGGCCTCGTGCGGCACAGGCGACGACGCGCCCGATCTGGTGACGCCGCCGGACAGCAAGCCGTGGTCCCGCGCGGCGGTGCTCGAATGGCTGCTGGAGCGCGCCGACGAGCCGATGCTGGTCGGCTTCGATTTCAGCTTCTCCGCCCCTTTCGTCGCACGCGGCGCGCATCTGCCGGGCGAGACGGACACCGCCGACGCCCGCGGGCTATGGCGCTATGTCGATGCGCATAGCGATGATCCCGACCTCGGCGCGGCGGGATTCCTGGAGGCGCGGCGCGGGCGGCATTTCTATCTCGGCGCGGCGGACGGGGCGAAGCGCGATTTTCTCCACTGGCGGGTCTGCGAGACGGGCGAGGATCAGACGACCAAGCCCTCCACCGTCTATGACGCGATCGGCGCGGCGCAGGTGGCGAAGGCGAGCTTCGCGGGGATGCGGCTGCTCCACCGGCTCGACCGCCGGATTGCGATCTGGCCGTTCGATCCGGTGCCGGCCAAGGGCGCGCTGGTGGTGGAAATCTACACCGCGATCGCCGCCCGCGCCGCCGGCATGCGCAAGGGCGTGAGCAAGCTGCGCACGGCGGAGGCGCTCGACAAGGCCCTGACGGCGCTTGGCGCGCGTCCGCATCGCCCGCTCACGCATTATGACGATCATGCCACCGATGCGATCCTCGCCTCCGCATGGCTGCGCACCCATGTCCGCCACGCCGGACTGTGGCGTCCGGCCCGCATGACCGACGCGATCGCGCGAAGCGAGGGCTGGACGTTCGGCGTTCCCTGACGCATGGACGCCTGGCGATGCCGGTTTAGCTCAGATGGTAGAGCACCTGATTTGTAATCAGGGGGTCGCGGGTTCGATCCCTGCAACCGGCACCACGATTTCTAAGTCGCTGAAAAGTCAGTAAGATACTGGATAATAAAGGGATGCTCGCCGCATCCGATAGGAGCGAAAACAAGACCGAACAGGAGAAGGAATGGCGAAAAATCTTGTGATGGGCGAGCGGACGCTCGCCATCCTCGGCTGGATCGCATCCGCCACAGCAGTCGCCATGTATAGTCCTATCTCGATCAGATTCGCCTTAGTCTGGACGGGCAGAAGGGATCGCTGATCCAGCCCGTGAATTGCTCCTTATGGGTATCCCACGGCTTCCTTCGCGAGAAGCGGGACTGGCGATCCCGATTGCCAACGGTCCGAGCATCATCCTGGGCGCTGTCGCCTTCCTGACCGCGCTTCAGGCTTCATCGGCCAGACGCATCCGCATCCCGTCCCTTTATGGTTGACTAGTGACACTTATTCGCAATAAGCGCGCCGTGCTATTGCGAATAAGTGTCAATTAAAAAGGGATCTCATGTCGTCATCCGAAAATCGCGCCCGCATGGCCGGGACCAGCTTCCTTGCGTTGAGCTGCGTGGGGATGATCTCGTCCGCCATTCCCGCCCATGCCCAGACGCAGTCCGATCCGGAAAAGCCGACCAACCTCGGCGGCGTCACCGTGACGGACACGGCGATCACGGAGGGAAGCTACAAGACCGACAAGCTGGATTCCCCGCGCTATACCGCGCCGCTGGTGGATACGCCGCGCTCGATCACGGTCATCCCCCAGCAGGTCATCAAGGATACGGCGTCCGCCTCCCTGACGGAGGCGTTGCGCACCATTCCGGGCATCACGCTCGGCGCGGGCGAAGGCGGCAACCCGCTGGGCGACCGGCCGTTCATTCGGGGCTTTGACAGCCAAAATTCCCTGTACCTGGACGGCGTGCGCGATCTCGGCGCCTCCTCGCGCGAGACGTTCGCCGTCGAGGCGATCGAGGTGGTGAAGGGCTCGGACAGCGTGATGAACGGCTCCGGCAACGCCGGCGGCTCGATCAACATCGTCAGCAAGCATCCGACCGCCGATCGCTTCGTGGAAGCGCAGGGCAGCTACGGCAGCGCCGACTACAAGCGCGCCACGGTCGACATCAACCAGCCGCTCAACGACTTCATCGGCGTCCGGCTGAACGCGATGTATCACGATCAGGACGTCGCCGGGCGCGACGCGATCTGGCAGAAGCGCTGGGGCATCGCGCCTTCGGTGAAGATCGGCCTCAGCGGCCCCACCAGCCTCACCGTCGATTACTATCATCTCCACACGAACGAGCTGCCGGATTCGGGCATCCCCTATACCTATTCGATCGCCAACGAACCGGCGGGCGTTTCCGAAACGGGGCCGGCGACCCGCTTCACCACGCTGAACGGCCAGACGATCGACGTGCCGCGCGGAGCCTTCTACGGCCTCAGGGATCGGGACTTCCGCAAGACCAACGTGGACGAGGCGACGATCCGTTTCGAGCATGAGTTCGGCAACGGTTTCGTCATCCGCAACACCTCGCGCTACTCGCACAGCACGCAGGATTATATCTACACCCAGCCGGACGACCAGCAGGGCAATGTCGCCAACACCGGACAGGTGTGGCGGCGCGCGAACACGCGTTACGGCTATCAGGAAGGGATGGTGAACCAGACCGACCTGAGCGGCAAGTTCGACACCGGCAGCATCAAGCACAGCATCGCCGCCAGCGCGGAATATAGCTGGCAGCAGGCGGCCAACGGCTCCTATCTCCTTTCGACCGGCTCCAGCATCTCGCCGCGCTGCAACGCCGACACTGTGGCGCGCTATTATTGCACCTCGGTCCAGGCGCCCAACCCCAACGATCCGTGGGTCAATTACGCCAGCGACACGTCGAACACGCCGGCCGCCATCACGAAGAACCTGCCCAGGACGCAGACCCTGTCGCACTCGACCACCTGGTCCGCCGCGCTCTACGACACGATCACGGTGCGCGACTGGCTGCTGCTCAACCTCGGCGGCCGCTACGACCATTATGAGACGGGCGTGAGCGCCGGGCTGGCGGCGAACGCCACCACCAACCGCACATGGGCGCACAAGACGGAAGACCTGTGGACCTATCAGGCGGGCGTGGTCGTGAAGCCGAGCGAGAACGGCAGCATCTACTTCTCCACCGCCACCTCGGCCGTCCCGCCCGGCTCGTTCCTCGCGCAGGGTTCGGAGGACAACGGCCTCACGCCGGGACGCGGCCAGACGACCGTCGACGTCAACGCGCTCAAGACGCAGCGGACGACATCCTACGAGGTCGGCACCAAGTGGAACCTGTTCGACAACAACCTCTCGCTGGCGCTGGCGGGTTTCCAGACGAAGACCACCAACGCCCGCACCACCAACCCGGACGGCACGACTTCCTATGTCGGCACGCGCCGCATCCGGGGCGTCGAGCTGAGCTATAACGGCAACATCACGCCGGAGTGGAACATCTATGGCGGCTATACCTACATGGATTCCAAGGTGACGGACGCCGGCGTGTCCGCGATCACCAGCGGCGGCGTGACATATTATTATGCCCCGGCGTCGGTCGGGCGGCCGTTCCCGAACACGCCGGAGCACAGCTTCACCACCTATACCAACTACAAGATCACGCCCGCGCTGACGATCGGCGGCGGCGCGATCTACATGTCGAAGGTCTATGGCGGCTTCAGCAACACGGTCGCGGTGCAGAACGGCGCGGTGGTCGTAACCAAGGAACGCGCCGTCTACGTCCCGAGCTACTGGCGCTTCGACCTGAACGCATCGTATCAGCTCACCGATATGATAAAGCTCCAGATCAATGCGCTGAACGTCGGCAACAAGCGCTATTATGACAAGGCCTATGCGGCGCATTATGCCAGCCAGGCCGCGGGCCGGACGGTGATCGGCTCGATCCTCGTCCGTTACTGAACGCCATCAGGGAGGCGCGGCCGGCCGGTCGCGCCTCTCCGTTTCGGATGGGAAGGAAGATGACTGACCTCCGGGCGCTGAACGAGCTGGATGGCGAGGCATTGAAGGCGGCCCTGTCGGGTCCGCCGGAAAAGGTCGCCGCCGTCCTGCGCGCCGCCGCCGAAGGAGGCGCCGTCGAGGCGCAACTGCGGCTCGGCCAGATGCTGCTTGACGGCCATGGCCTCGCGCCCTCTCCGGCCGATGCCCTGCGCTGGTTCGGCGTCGCGGCCAGGGCCGGGCATCCGATGGGCATGAACATGGTCGGCCGCTGCCTCGAACATGGCTGGGGCACGCAGGCCGACAAGACGCGGGCCGCCGAATGGTATCGCGCGGCGGCGGATCGCGGCCTCGACTGGGGCATGTACAATCTCGCCACCCTGCTCTCGCTCGGCGAAGGCGTGGAGCGGGATCTGCCGCAGGCGCTGGAATGGTTCCGCAAGGCGGCGGCATCGGGCCACGTCAAGTCGATCAACATGATCGGCAGCTTCTACGAGGACGGCCGGACCGGGCGGAAGCCGCCCGGCATTACGCCCGGGCCGCCGAAGGCGGGGATTTTCGCGGTCAGTTCAACCATGCGCGGCTGCTGATCGAGGACGGCAGGATCGAGGATGCGCTTCCCTGGCTCCGGCGTTTGCCGGAAACCGCCACCGGGCGCTTCATGGCCCAGGTCCGCGACTGGCTGGAGCGCCAGCCCGATCAGCGGCTTCGCGATGCCGCGCGCGATCTTCAAGGGGAACAGGATGTGCAGGCCCGCTGGCGCTCTCCCGCTTCCGATGCTTTGATCCGGCCATGATGATCCGCATCCCGGCCGTGCTCGACGCGGCAGCCGTCGCGCATTGCCGGCATGTCATGGCGCAGGCCGACTGGCATGACGGCAACGAAACCTCCGGCGCGCAATCGGCGCTGGCCAAGCGCAACCTCCAGCTTCCGGAAGGCTCGGAGGCCGCGCGCGAATTGGGCAATCTGGTGCTCGACGCGCTTGGCCGTTCGCCCCTTTTCATCGCGGCGGCCCTGCCGCTCAAGGTGTTCCCGCCGCTTTTCAACCGCTATGAGGGCGGCGGCCGGTTCGACACCCATGTCGACAATGCCATCCGCATCCAGCGGGGAAGCGATTTCCGCATCCGCAGCGATCTTTCCGCCACGCTCTTTCTCAGCGATCCCGAAAGCTACGACGGGGGCGAACTGGTGGTGGAGGAGCAGTTCGGCGAACAAAGGGTGAAGCTCGCGGCGGGGGACATGATCCTCTACCCGGCATCCAGCCTGCATCATGTCACCCCGGTCACGCGCGGCGCGCGGCTGGCGTCCTTCTTCTGGATACAGAGCATGGTGCGCGACACCGACGCGCGCCGCACGCTCTACGAGCTGGATTGCGCCATTCAGGACCTCGCCGGGGAGATGGGGCAGGACGAGCCTCGCGTCATCCGGCTGACCGGAATCTATCACAACCTCCTGCGGCGCTGGGCAGAGGCCTGAACCGCCGGGCCGGCGCGTCATGCCGCGGTGGATGCCGCCGCCGTCCGGCGTAGCGCCGATGCCGACGGGCGCGGGATAATCGGCCGGATGGCGGGCCTGATCCGAACCATGCCCGCCCGCGATCCGCCCGTCCCCCTTGTGACGACCGGACGGGACGTTACGAAGGGTTCGCTGGACGCCGGACAAGGAGTGCCATTTGGAAGTCGTATCTATCGCTTTGTTCCTGTTGCTCGCGGTGGTCGTGAGCGGCGCCGTCACGCGGATGCTGCCGGTATCGGTGCCGGCCCCGCTGGTGCAGATCGCGCTCGGGGCGGTGATCGGCCTTTCCACCTCCTATCGGGTCGAGCTCGATCCGGAGCTGTTCCTGCTCCTTTTCCTGCCGCCGCTCCTGTTCCTAGACGGCTGGCGCATCCCCAAGGACGAACTGTTCAAGGATCTTTCCACCGTGGTCGAGCTGGCGCTCGGGCTGGTGCTGCTGACGGTCGTCGGCATGGGTTTCTTCATTCACTGGATGATCCCGGCCATGCCGCTGGCCGTCGCCTTCGCGCTCGCCGCCGTGGTGTCGCCGACCGACCCGATCGCGGTTTCCGCCATCGCCGCGCGCGTGCCGATCCCGAAGCGGATGATGCACATCCTGGAAGGCGAATCGCTGCTCAACGACGCGTCGGGCCTGGTGTGCCTGCGCTTCGCCGTCGCCGCCGCGCTGACCGGCAGCTTCTCCGCCGGCGCGGCGACGCTCAACTTCCTGTGGGTGGCGGGCGCGGGCCTTGCGATCGGCGTCGCCACCACCCTCGTCGTCTCGCGCGCGAAGGCATGGGTCACGCGGCGCTGGGGCGAGGATATCGGATCGCAGATCCTCGTCAGCCTGCTGATCCCGTTCGGCTCCTACCTGATCGCAGAGCACGTCCATGCCTCCGGCATCCTCGCCGCCGTCGGCGCGGGCGTGACGATGACCTTCGCCGAAATCTCGCGCCAGGCCATGGCCGTCACCCGGATGCGCCGCAATTCGGTGTGGGACACGATCCAGTTCGCGCTCAACGGCATCATCTTCGTGCTGCTGGGGGAGCAATTGCCGGCGATCCTCCACGGCGCGAAGCAGACGGTGGCGGTGACCGGCCATCATTCGCCGTGGTGGCTGGGCGTCTATATCGTCGCGATCGTGGCCGGGCTGGCGCTGCTCCGCTTCCTGTGGGTGTGGGTGTCGCTGCGGCTGACGATCCTGCGGCGGGGCGAGGGCAAGGCCGCGCGCAGCCCGGACTGGCGGCTGGTGGCGACCACCTCCTTCGCGGGCGTGCGCGGCGCGATCACGCTGGCGGGCGTGCTGACCCTGCCGCTGACGCTGAACGACGGCACGCCCTTTCCGGCGCGCGATCTGGCGA
>JAYRJH010000539.1:0-1535 GCA_041906415.1 Sphingomonas sp.
AGCGCGGCATCGCCTTCGGCGGCGTAGCGCGCGTAGGCCGACTTCATGTCGTAGCCCGCGCAGAAATCGGGGCCTGCGCCTCCGAGCACGATCACGCTCACGCTCCGCAGGTCGTCGGCCTCCAGCAGCGCTGCGCGCAGCTCGGAGAGCATCTCCCACGACAGCGCATTGCGCCGGTCCGGCCGGTTGAGGGTGATGCGCGCGACGCGCTCTCGCACCTCGAAGGTGAGGTGTTCATTGGATTGCAGCCACTTGCCCATGCGCCGCCCCTCAAATCTTGCGCCCGGCGTTCTGCCAGAACGGGTCGCGCAAGCGGCGCTTGAAGATCTTGCCGCTGTCCTCGCGCGGCAGCGATTCGTGGAAGTCGATCCGCTTGGGCACCTTGAACTTCGCGAGACGTTCGAGAAGATAGGACCGGATCTCCTCCGGCGTGACTTGCGACTCGGGCATGCGTTCGACAGCGGCAGCGAGCGATTCGCCGAAGTCGTCGTCGGGAATGCCGAACACGGCGCAGTCCTTCACGCCAGGGCACTGGGTCAGCACCATCTCTATCTCGGCCGGATAGATGTTGGTGCCGCCGAAGATCACCATGTCCGAACGGCGGTCACAGAGATAGAGCCGGCCTTCCTTCATGTAGCCCACGTCGCCCAGGCTGATGAGGCCGTCGCGCTCCACGCTCTTTCGCTTCTCTTCGTGGTTGAGATAAGTGAAGTCGGGATACGCTGGCACGCGAACAAAGATCTCGCCGATCTCGCCTTCGGGCAGGCGATTTCCCTCCTCGTCATAGAAGGCCATGCGCGTGCCGGGCGTGGGCATGCCGACGCAACCGGGATGCTCCAGCCAGTCCTGCGGCGTGGCGAGCGTGGCGATACCGACTTCAGTGCCGCCGTAGCCCTCGTAGACCACGGGACCCCACCAATCCATCAGATCCTTCTTCACCTCGCGCGGACACGGCGCGCCGGTGTGCGTCACCCATCGCAGCGAGCGCACGTCGTAGCGGTTGCGCACCTCCGGCGGCAGCTTGAGCATGCGCACGAACATCGTGGGCACCATCACCGCGTTGTCGATGCGGTGCTTCTCGATCAGCGCCAGCGTCTCTTCCGGATCGAACTTGGACTGCAGCACCAGCACGTCCGCCGTCATCAGCGCCTGACGGCCGTACCCGTTGGGCGACGCGTGGTAGAGCGGGCCGCACACCAGCGCACGCATGCCGGGCTTGAGCCCATACACGCTGGCGAACAACTCGACATAGGCCTTGCTTTCCTCGGGCGTGGCGGGCTGGCGCTTCACGCCCTTGGGATGGCCGGTGGTGCCGGAGGTGTAGATCATGGTCGCGCGGGCGCGGCGCGGCGGCGCCTGCAGCGGCTCGAAGCGCTCGGCCCATTCGCGCCAAACCGTGTCGCCCGGTAAGGGCCGTGCGAGTTCGGTCGAGACGCCGTAGCGCTGCTGGATTTCCGGCGGCGTCGGCACCACGAAGACGCGGATGCCCGCGGGCACGAGCGCGCGGATCGGGGCGAGAAGGTCGACATGCGCGA
>JAYRJH010000540.1:0-1533 GCA_041906415.1 Sphingomonas sp.
GCGGCCTTGTCCTCTACTGATGACCTGCCCGGCGCTCGCGATGAAGCTCGGGCCGGCGATATACATCATCCACGGCGCTCCATCCGGCAATGATCAAGCGCGCAGGCGCATATGGAAGAAATCGAGGATCTCGTCGCGTGCCGCGCGGGTGGGCTGGCCTTCTTCATCGATCAGGTGCAGCGTTACCACACTGTGGGGATTCCTCATCGGACTTTCGGGATTGGCCGCTTCATCGGGCAGGACACGACCGACGAAGCGTTCGCCGAGCGCCGCCTCATAGGCGGCGAAGCGCGCCGCCTTGCAGAATTTGTCGCCTTCGAAGCGATAGGCGAGCACGGTCAGATCCTCGGCCTCCATTCGCGCCTTCACCCTGGCGAGTTCATCGGGATGGATGTGCATGCCGGCGGGATCATTGATCGGCAGCGACGGCTGCGACAGGATCGGCGCCAGCATCGCCGGCTCCAGCATCATCGACAGCGCGAAATTGCCTGTGAAGCACATGCCGATCGCCCCGACGCCCCTGCCGCCGCATTCCCCGTGCGCCAGCGCCGCGAGCGCGCGCAGCCACAGCGTCGCCGGCGAGCTTTCATTGGCCTGGAAGGCGCGGAACTGGCGACTGATGCAGCCGCCGATCATCGTGAACAGCGCGCCGGGCATGCGCGGCACCGCGCCGTCCCTGCCGAAGATATGCGGCATATAGACGGTGAAGCCCGCATCGCGCACCCAGCGCGCGAAACGCGCGACATGCGGGCTGATGCCCGGCATTTCGGTCATCACCACAACCGCCGGCCCGCCGCCCATCGTGTAGACGCGATGATTGCGCCCGAGCAGCTCGATATCGCGACAAGTGAAATCGTCGAGCGGATCGTCCCGGTCGAGAGGCCGTGTGGTCATGCCGCACCCCCAGTCCGCCCCGGCTCATAGCGCCAATTTGACCGCGACGGAGAAATATCTTCCGATCCGACGTGATTGTCGTTGATGGTGACGCCGTCGATCCGCGTATCGTCGTATCGGCCCGCGCCGATGAAACGCTCCTGCACGAACAGGCTCCACCGGTCCCGCGCATAATTCAGGTTGAGCACGCCCGACCAGCTCGGATTGGGGGAAAGGCCAACCTCGCCCGCGCGGTCGACGGTCTCGTCGTCCAACCGAACGGGATCTAAGCTCCGGCGGATGAACCATCGTCATCCCGGCGGGCGAAGACGCTTCCCTTCGGCACGGCCGAATGGTCAGATCATGCCGGCCGCGAGCAGGCGGGGAAACAGCCCCCAAATCCGGTCAGCACAGAATCGACGCATCTATCGAAGCGATATCGCGCACGCCCGTCAGCGCCATCGCGACGCGCATTTCGCTTTCGATGAGACCGAGCATCTGCGCGACGCCGCTTTCTCCGCCGGCGGCCAGCGCGAACAGCCATAACCGGCCGAGCAATACGCCATCCGCGCCAAGCGCCAGCAGGCGCACCACGTCCAGCCCGGAACGGACGCCCGAATCGGCGAGGACCGGGATGCCCCCTCCCACCACTTTCGCGAT
>JAYRJH010000541.1:0-1533 GCA_041906415.1 Sphingomonas sp.
CTGGCGAGACGCTCGCGGCCTATGCCGTTCGACGCCAAACCCGCCACCAGCACATGGAGGCGCTGCGCCGTATCTACGGATACAGAATGTTCCCCGGACGGGGACCGTATGCCAGGGCTTTCCGCGATTGGCTTCTCGCCGAAGCCGAGCAGGCACGCTCAAACGACGACCTTGCCCGGCGCTTCATTGCCCGCTGCCGTGAAACCATGACCATCCTGCCGGCGATCACGACAATCGAGCGTTTGTGCGCGGACGCGCTCGTCGCCGCCGAACGTCGGATCGAGAAGCGGATCGCGGCCCGTCTCGATCCCGTCGCCTGTGATGGGCTCGACCGACTGACTACCGAGATGCTGCCGGGGGCGATCAGCCGCTTCATCTGGCTGCGCCGGATTGAGCCGGGCAACAACTCCGCCGCGGCGAACCGGCTGCTCGACCGGCTCGAGTTCCTGCGCGCGATGAACCTCAATGATGGTATACTTGCCGGTGTTCCACCGCATCGCGTCGCCCGGCTACGCCGGCAGGGCGAGCGCTACTTCGCCGATGGCCTGCGCGACCTCGGCGCCGATCGGCGCCGCGCTATCATGGCGGTCTGCGTCATTGAATGGGCCACGGCGACTGCGGATGCGGTGATCGAAACACATGACCGGATCGTTGGCCGCACCTGGCGCGACGCGAAGCAACTGCATGACGCGCGGGTCGTAGAAACCAGAGGCGCTACCACTGCGACTTTGAACGGCTTCACTGCACTCGGTCAATCATTGCTCGAAGCGCATGGCGACGGCGCGTCGCTGGAAGATGCGGTCGCGGGCGGGGCGGGATGGGAACGGCTCACCAGCCTCGTCGCTACGGCCAAGACGTTGACGGACACCTTGGGCGATGATCCGCTGGCCTATGTTGATCAGGGGTATCACCGCTTCCGTCGGTATGCCCCGCGCATGCTGCGATGCCTCGACCTCAAAGCTGCGGCGGTTGCACGGCCTTTGCTGGACGCGGCTACCGTCATCGCTACCAAGGGCGCAGTTCCGGCGGCCGACGATTTCTTGCGCCCGCATTCCAAATGGCGGCGACAGTTGCGGGCGAAGGGCGATGATGATGCCCGCCTCCGGGAAGTCGCGGTCATGTTTCACCTGCGCGACGCGCTGCGCTCGGGCGACATATGGCTCGACCGCTCGCATCGATATGGTGACCTGCGCCACGTCCTCGTGCCGATGGCGGTCGCGCATGCCGCGAAGCTGGCGGTCCCGTCCGACCCGCATGTCTGGCTGGCTGACCGCAAAGTGCGTCTCGCTGATGGCCTTGCCCGGCTCGGTCGCGCCGCGCGCAGCGGTACAATTCCGAAAGGCAGCATCGAGGACGGCACGCTGCGCATTGATCGGCTCACCGCTGACGCGCCGGATGGGATCGAGGATCTGGTGCTTGATCTGTATCGCCGGCTGCCGCCCGTCCGCATCACCGATCTGCTGCTCGAAGTCGATACCGCGCTGGGTTTCACTGATGCCTTCACGCATCTGCGCACCGGCGTGCCATGCGGCG
>JAYRJH010000542.1:0-1528 GCA_041906415.1 Sphingomonas sp.
AACCAGCCGGTATCCGCCAGCGTCCGCGATTTCGCCAGCGCCGCCGCCTGCCCGGCCAGCGGCCCGCGGAACCATGCGCTCACCGGCGTGACGAACCCCATCTTCGGACGATAGAGGATCTCGCGCGGCAGATAGCGCTCCATCGCCTTCTTCATCAGCCACTTGCCCTGCCCGCGCCGCAGCCGCATCGATCCGGGCAGCGATGCTGCGAACTCCACCAGCCGGTGATCCAGCAAAGGCTCCCGCGCCTCGAGGCTCACCGCCATGCTGGTGCGGTCGCCCTTGGTGAGGATGTCGCCGGGGAGCCAGATCTTCATGTCGGCATATTGCGCGCGATCCAGCCCGTCGCGCGCCGGCGCGTCGCGCATGGCGGCGACGTAGCGATCCTCCGCGCGATGCCCGCCGAGCGCGCGGCGCGCGGCGTCGGTGAACAGGGCCCGGCGCAGATCGGGCGTCGTGACGCCGACCGCGCGGGCATAGGCTTCGCCGCCGTCCGCCGCCAGTTCGAGCAGGGTCGCCTTTGCGCGCAGCGGCCGGGGCGCCCAGTCCGCCTTGGGATAGAAGCGCCCGAGCGTGCCGAACACCCGCGAGCGCAATCCGGCCGGCAACAGCCCGCGCACCCGCTCCTCCGCCGCGTGGAAACGATAGCGGCGATATCCCGCCAGCGCCTCGTCCGCGCCGTCGCCGGAGAGCGCGACCGTCACCCGTTCCCGCGCCAGCGCGCAGACCTGCCATGTCGCCAGCGCGGAGGCATCGGCGAAAGGCTCGTCGAAGGCATGGGTAAGCGTGTCGATCAGCCCGAAATCGTCGGCCTCCACGATCCGTTCGCGGTGATCGGTGGCGAAGCGCGCCGCCACCGCTCCGGCATGGCTTCGCTCGTCATGGTCGGCGACGCTGAAGCCGATCGTGCAGGTCTGCACCGCGCGCGGCGACGCCTCCGCCATCAGCGCGACCACGGTGGAGCTGTCCACTCCGCCGGAAAGGAAGGCGCCCAGCGGCACGTCCGCCACCATGCGCGAGCGCACCGCCTCGCGCATGTGCGCGATCAATTCCTCCTCCAGCGCGGGTTGGCTGGCGGAGGCGCGGTCGGCGAAGGAGATGTCCCACCATCGGCAGGGCGCGGGGACGGGCTTGCCGCGCTCGATCCGCAGGTAATGGCCCGCCGGCAGCTTCCGCACGCCCGCGACGATGCAGGCGTCGTCGGGCACATAGCCGTAGGCGAGATAATCCTCCACCGCCGTCACGTCGGGCACGCGGCGCAGCAGGGGATGAGCGAGCAGCCCTTTCAGCTCGGAGGCGAAGGCGAAGGCCCCGTCGGCCAGCGCGACATAGTGAAGCGGCTTGACGCCCAGCCGATCACGCGCGACGAACAGCGCGCCGGCGCGCGCGTCATGGATCGCGAAGGCGAACATGCCGACCAGCCGGTCCAGCATCGCCGAACCCCAGATCGACCAGCCGGCGAGCAGCACCTCGGTATCGCCCTCGCTGCGAAAGACCCAGCCGCGCGCGGCCAGTTCCTTCCGCAACT
>JAYRJH010000543.1:0-1527 GCA_041906415.1 Sphingomonas sp.
CGACTGGGGCGGGGAGACGCTCGCGATGGCCGCGATATTCGGCCTGACCTACGTCGTGCTTCTGCCGCTCACCCGCGCGCTGCGCTCCGCCCGCGCGCGGATCGCGCCACGCTGATGAGGCCCGCGCGATGAACATCAGCTACCCGTTTCGGTTCAAGCGCGAGCGCGAACCCGCGCGCCCGCTTCTTACGATCGCCGAAGCCGCCGACCTGACGGCTGCGGCGTTGGGAGCGGTCCGCGCCGGAAACGGGGACCGGCTCGCGGTGTTCGGCGATGGCGATGCGATCACCGAACTCGCCGACCTGGCCCGCGACCGGCTGATCGATCCCGCGCGCGGAAACTGGGACTTCTTCGCAGACCATCCCAGCGACTATGCGCGCTCGTCCGCGATCGAGGCGTTCCTTCCCGACGATCCTGCGGTTTGCTCGGGCTACACCTGTGCCTCGCGCTATGTCCTGCTCCGCGCGATCGAGCATGCCGGCGATGAACCTGATGCGACCCTATCGGCCGTCCGCGACCTGATCCGGGACCTCCCGCCCGAAGCCGTCGCGGAGGCGGCGGGACACGATTCTGGAAACGGTCACGCCCTGCGTTGGGGAATGACCGTGCTGGCCGGCGTGCGACGAGCGACCCACGCATTCGCCGACCACGACCGGCTGATGCCCAGGATATCCATCGCGCGCTGGCTGGCAGGATCGGCGTCGGTCGTCCTCTTCGTGCGGCGCGAGCACAGCCAGTCTTCGAACGAGGCTGACGCGATCGTCGCTTCGCTGCGCGATCACGCCATGCTGGCGAGGCTTGAATGCAAACACTTAGAGCGGATTATCCGATGAGAGCTCAGGTCGAGGTCGATATGACGTCGCTTGATCAGGCGGTCGTCTTTCGAGAGCACGCGGAAGCGATCAGGATCGCGCTCGATCAGGTGCGCGCCATCTCGCACAGCCTAACGATTGCCGAAGTAGATGACGAGCGGCCGATGCTGCCAGTCGACCGGCTGTCGGGACCCCTCGAAACCCTGATCGTCACGCACACCGAGACCATCGCCGATCTTGAGGCCATCGCCGAGGCCTGCGACGAATTCTGTGCGAAGCGTATGGCGGAATCGTGGGAGGATATCCCCGATCCCTTCGCCTACTGGGCCTTGCAGACCGCGCACACGGTCCTCCTTGGCGTCGGCGTCGTAACGCTGGTCTTGCTTGGCTATCACAAGGTCCAGACATGGCGAGACGCGCGCGACGGCGTCGGGATCGAGCGGGTCGCATATCTTCAGGAGGGCGTGAGCCGTGGGGATCGCTGATCGCGATTACATGCGCGAACGCTATCGGCAGCAGCGCGGCCTACCGTTGAACGACGTACGTTGGGACGACCGCAAGGGGCGCTGTGAACGCGACAAGGTGGACAGTAGTGAGGCTGGCGAGACACCCTACGCCTGGCTGGGTCCGCGCTGGCGCGCGCGTATCCGCCAGCACCAGGCGCTGAAGAAGAAGCTGATCGAAGTTTCGGCGATCGGCGTGGTCACAATGGGCG
>JAYRJH010000544.1:0-1521 GCA_041906415.1 Sphingomonas sp.
GATCGGCGCGGCGCGCTTCGCGAGGTCGATGCCGCCGGCGCTCCATGCGCCGACGCCGATGAGTATCTCACACACCAGCGCCACCGCGAGCGCCAGCCCGATCGCCGCATAGCGGACGAAACCGGCGCGCATTTCCGCGAAATCGATGTCGAGCATCATGACGACGAAGAGGAACAGCACCGCGACCGCGCCGACATAGACGATGACGAGCAGCATCGCGATGAACTCCGCGCCCACCAGCACCATCAGCCCCGCCGCGTTGAAGAACGCGAGGATCAGCCACAGCACCGAATGGACCGGGTTGCGCGACGTGATCGTCATCGCGCCCGAAAGCAGCACGACGATCGCGAAAAGATAGAAGGCGAAGGCCTGTATCACCGGCCGTTCTCCGTCAGAATCATGAAAGCCCCTGAAACCATTGCCGCGCCTACCGATATGCCGCATCGGCGGCAAGGTTGGCCGCGATCGCGCGCTCCCAGCGGTCGCCGTTGTCGAGCAGCTTGGCCTTATCGTAGATCAGCTCCTCGCGCGTCTCGGTGGCGAACTCGTAGTTCGGCCCCTCCACGATCGCGTCGACCGGGCACGCCTCCTGGCACAGGCCGCAATAGATGCACTTCGTCATGTCGATGTCGTAGCGCGTCGTGCGGCGGCTGCCGTCGTCGCGCGGCTCGGCCTCGATCGTGATCGCCTGCGCGGGGCAGATCGCCTCGCACAATTTGCACGCGATGCAGCGCTCCTCGCCGTTCGGATAGCGGCGCAGCGCGTGCTCGCCGCGAAAGCGCGGGGACACCGGATTCCGCTCGAACGGATAGTTGATCGTCGCCTTGGGCTTGAAGAAATACTTCAGGGTCAAGGCGTGCGCCTTCACGAACTCCCAGAGCGTGAAGGCCTTGACGGTCGATGCGATGCCCATCGTCAGAACCCTACCCGCGCCCACATCAGGACGCCGGAAACGAGGAAAACCCAGAACAGCGAGACGGGAAGGAACACCTTCCAGCCCAGCCGCATCAGCTGGTCGTAGCGATAGCGCGGGACCGTCGCCTTCACCCAGCTGAACACGAAGAAGAAGAACAGGATCTTGGCGAACAGCCAGATGATCCCCGGCACGGCATAAAGCGGCGCCCAGTCCAGCGGCGGCAGATAGCCGCCCCAGAACAGGGTGGCGTTCAGCGTGCACATCAGGATGACGTTGGCATATTCGCCGAGCCAGTAGAGCGCGAAGCTCATCGACGAATATTCGGTCTGATAGCCGGCGACCAGCTCGCTCTCCGCCTCGGTGAGGTCGAAGGGCGCGCGCTGCGTTTCGGCCAGCGCGGAGATCAGGAACATGATCGCCATCGGGAACAGCAGCGGGTTGAGGAAGAAGCCGTTGACCGGCGTCCCCAGCACGTTGCGCTGCGCCTCCACGATGCCGGTCAGGTTGAACGTCCCCGCCCACATCACGATCGAGATCAGGATGAAGCCGATCGCGACCTCATAGCTCACCATCTGCGCCGCGGCGCGGATCGCGGAGAAGACCGG
>JAYRJH010000060.1:0-10657 GCA_041906415.1 Sphingomonas sp.
ATTGGCGAGCTGGCCCTCGCGCTCGCGGTCCGCGACGATCCGGGCAGCCGCGTCGGCAAGCTCGGCGATGCGGCGCTCCACGCCTGCCTTTTCGGTGGCGAGCGTGGAAAGGCGATGCGCCGCCTCGGTCGCGCGATCGCGCGCGGCAAGGGCGGCGGCGCGCGCTTCGGCCAGCGTTTCGGTCGCCCGCGCCTGATAAGCGGCGGCGGCGGCCTGCGCCTCCATCGCCCGCGCGACGCGGTCTTGCGCCTCCGCCGCCTCGGCCTTGGCGGCGTCGGCCGCCGCCGCCGCCTCGCGCCAGCGGCTGAAGATCATCCGTGCCTCGGCCACGCGGATCTGGGCGGAAAGGGCGCGATAGCGTTCCGCCTGCCGCGCCTGCCGCCGGAGCGCCGCCGCGCGCGTCTCCTGATCGGCGATTATCTCGTCCAGCCGCTGGAGATTGGCCTCCGTCGCGCGCAACTTCTGCTCGGCGTCCTTGCGGCGAACGTGCAGGCCCGCGATCCCCGCCGCCTCCTCCAGCATCGCGCGGCGCTCGGCCGGCTTGGCGGCGATCACCGCGCTGATCCGTCCCTGGCTGACCAGAGCGGGCGAGTGCGCGCCCGTCGCCGCATCGGCGAACAGCAGCGCCACGTCCTTCGCGCGCACGTCGCGCCCGTCGATGCGATAGGCGGAGCCGGCGCCGCGCTCGATGCGGCGGACGATCTCTTTCTCCTCCCCGTCAAGCTCGGCGAGGATCGACACCTCCGCGAAGTCGCGCGCGGGGCGTGTCGCGGTGCCGGCGAAGATCACGTCCTCCATGCCGGCGCCGCGCATCGACTTGGGTGAATTCTCGCCCATCGTCCAGCGCAGCGCTTCCAGCAGGTTGGACTTGCCGCAGCCATTGGGGCCGACCACGCCGGTCAGCCCCGGCTCGATGCGCAGATCGGCCGGATCGACGAAGCTCTTGAAGCCGGAAAGCCTCAGCCGCTTGATCTGCACCGGATGAGTCTCTCGTTAGGCGCGGTGCGGCATCGGATCACGCCCCCGCGTGCTTCAGCGCGGCCTCGATCTGCGGCCAGGTGACGGAGCCTTCCAAGAGCTTGCCGTTCAGGAAGAAGCTCGGCGTGCCGGTGACGCCCTTGTCGCGCATCGCGGTTTCGGTGATCTTGCCGATCTCCTCCATCTTCTTGCCGTCGGCGAGGCAGGCGCGCGCCTGTTGCTCGGTGACGCCGCGCTGCTTCACGAAATCGACATAGCCGAGGAAATCGACCCATGCGGTCGCCTGCTGCGCCGGGGTCATCGACTGGAGCTTCTGCTGGAAATCGGCCGGGGTCTTCTCCAGCTTCTCCAGGAAGCCGGGTTGCTCGACATACATCTGCTCCAGCAGTGGGAAGAACGGCGCCGTGCCTACGCAATGGCCGAGCGCGGCGACGCCGAGATCCGGCGCGTGGACGAGGAAGTCGCGGAACTCATAGGAGACCTTGCCGGTCTTCACATATTGCTCCTCCAGCGGCTTCATGCCCGTCTGGCCGAACGCGCCGCAGGTGGGGCAGGTGCGCGAGCCATATTCGACCAGCTTGATCGCGGCATTGGGGTTGCCCATCACATAGCCGCCGTCCGGCGTCTTCGACACGACCTGGGTCCAGTCCTGACCGGCAGGCGCTGCGACAGCCGCCACCGGGGCCGCGGGGGCCGAGGAATCGCCGCTTTTGCTCCCGCAGGCGGAAAGCAGCGCGATCGCGGCGACGGAAACGGCGAAACGAAAGGTCATGGCTGGTTCACTCCGAAAAATGGTCATTTGGCGCCGGCGGCTACAAGCTTCGGCTTCAGTTCCGCCCAACCCACGCCCTGGACGAGCTTTCCGTTGATCTCGAAGGCGGGGGTTCCGGCGATCTTGTCGCCGATCGCGGCGGAGCGCTGTATCACGGCATCGGCCGTCTTCGGATCGGCGAGGCACTGGTCGATCGCCGCCTGCGTCATGCCCGAATCGCGGGCGATCGCATCCAGCCCCGTGCCTTGCGCCATCATGCGATACTGGACGGGCGCGCTGTAGAGGTTCAGCCGCTGGGCGTTCGCCGCATCGTAATCGACCGCGCGCTGCAACCATTGCTCCTGCCCGGCGAAAAGCGCCTCGTGCAGTTTCGGAAACGCCGCCGGCCCCGCGCAATGCGCCAGCATGGTCGCCACCAGATCGTAGCGATCGCGCACCATCGAATGGATTTCGAGGCTGAGCGAGCCGGATGCGATCATCCTGCCCTTCAGCTCGGCGGCGGATTCGCGCGCGAAATGGCCGCAATGCGGGCAGGTGTAGCTCGCATATTCGACCAGCTTCACCTTCGCCGCCGGATTGCCGATGACGAATCCGCCCGTCGCCGTGGGCGTGACGACGCTCAACCACGCGCGCGGCGCGGCGATGACAGGGGCGGCGAGCGCAAGCGCGATCAGCGGGAGCAGGCGTTTGATCGTGTTCATCGGACGGTTGGCAGCCTTGGTGACGCGACGCCGGCGGCAAGCGCCTCCAGCACCGCCTTGAGTTCGGGATCGCCGATCGCGCGCAGGCTCTGGCCCAGCTCGGCGGGAACGGGGCGCGGCTCGGGTCGCGCGCGGGGAACGGCGCGGGGCGCGACATCGCCCTGGCGGATCGTCACCCGCGCGATCGCGGCATAGCCGAAGAAGCGGTTCACCCGCTCGATGATCTCCGGCGTGATGTGGCTCATCATCGCGGCATGGGCGCCGCGCACGGTGAGGGTGAGGGTGCCCTCCTGCTTCTTTCCCTGCGGGAAGCGAATCGATTCGGGGCTGCTGGCGCGCGCAAGCTTCTCGCCCACGATCTCCGGCCAGCGGGTGACGATGGAGGACTGGATGAAGCCGAACTTGCGGAACGCGGCCGCGCCGACCGCCGGCAACAGCTCGGCGACCTGCCGCGCGCGGTTGTGGCGCGCGGGTTCTTCACGGGGGTCGCGCGGGCGCTTGCTCATCCGGCGCTCCATGCCATAGGCGGGGCGTGGACGCCAAGCACATGATCGCCGTGAATTTGCTGCGCTGGTATGATGCGCACCGTCGCGACCTGCCGTGGCGCGCGCGTCCGGGGGAGGCGGCGGACCCCTATCGCGTGTGGCTCTCCGAAGTGATGCTCCAGCAGACGACCGTCGCTGCGGTCGCGCCGCGCTTCGCCGCATGGGTGGCGCGTTGGCCCGATATCGCGAGCCTCGCCGCGGCCGAAGAGGCGGAGGTGATGGCGGCGTGGGCGGGCCTCGGCTATTATGCCCGCGCGCGCAATCTGGTGAAGGCCGCGCGGGGCGGCGGAGCATGGCGGGCGGTTGCCCGATACGGAGGCCGCATTGCGCGCGCTTCCAGGCCTTGGCGACTATACCGCCGCCGCCGTCGCCGCGATCGCCTTCGGGCGGCGCGCCGTGGTGGTGGACGCCAATGTCGAGCGCGTTGTGTCGCGGCTGTTCGTGGCCGCCGGCAAGCCCGCCGTCCGCGCCGCCGCCGAAGCGATCACCCCGGATGCGCGGGCGGGCGATTTCGCGCAGGCGATGATGGACCTTGGCGCGACGATCTGCACGCCGCGCGGCCCGCGCTGCATGCTCTGTCCACTCGCCGATTCATGCGCGGCGCGTAAGGCGGGGGTTCAGGAGGCCTATCCGGTCAAGCCCGCGAAGAAGGCGCGGCCACGGCGTTACGGCACGATCTTCTGGCTGGAGCGGGGCGGCGAGGTGCTGCTCGTCCGTCGCCCCGCGCGCGGGCTGCTCGGCGGGATGCGCGCGCTGCCGACCGGGCCATGGACGGACGACCGGCCCGCGCTGGCGGACGCCCCCGTCGCCACGGACTGGCGGATGCTCAACTCCAGCGTCTCCCATGTCTTCACGCATTTCGCGCTCGAACTCGCGCTTGCCGTGGGCCGCTGGGACGCGCAGACAATGCCGCCGGCGGGAGAATGGTGGCCCGTGGCGGAGATCGATTCGGCTGGCCTGCCGACCGTCTTCGCCAAGGCCGCGCGAGCGATAAGGGAAGCAGGATGCGGGCAGGACATCTGATCGGGGCGGGGATCGCGCTGGCGATCGCGGCGGCGGGCGCGGGCATCGCGCAGCAGGGGCAGCAGGCGGTCCAGCCGCCGCATGCCATGCCGCAGGGAAGCGCGATCCTTCCCGATGTGCAGGCGCTGTTCGACGGCTATGTCGCGCAGGGCAAGATGCCGGGCGTGGTCGGCGCGTTCGGCTTCGGCGAGCATCCGACATTGTTCCTGTCAGCCGGCAGGATCAGCGACGATCCCGATGCGGCGAAGGCCGGGCCGGACAGCCTGTGGCGCGTCTATTCGATGACCAAGCCGATCACCGCCATGGCCGCGATGATCCTGGTGGAGGAAGGGAAGATCGGCCTCGACGATCCCCTGTCGAAATATTTCCCAGCCTTCGCGAAGATGCGGGTGCTCACCAGCCCGGATACGTCGCTGGACAGCGTGCCCGCGAAGAACCCGATCACGATCCGCGAGCTTCTCACCCATACGGCGGGGCTGAGCTACAACATCATCGCCAAGGGGCCGCTGCTCAAGGAATATGAGCGGCTCGGCATCCTGCCCGGCGCGGTCAACGCGCAGATGGAGGTGGAGGCCCGCAAGGCGCGCCCCGCCAGCCTGATCGAGTTCGCGAACCGCGTCGCGCAAGCCCCGCTGATCGCCGAGCCGGGAACGAAGTGGAGCTATTCGATCGGCCTCGACGTGATGGGCGCGGTGATCGAGAAGGCGAGCGGAATGCCGTTCGACCGCTTCGTGCAGGTGAAACTGCTCGATCCGCTGAAGATGACATCCACCTACTGGACCGTCCCGGCAAGCGAGGCGGGGAGGCTTGCGACCAACTATATGTTCGTCGGCGAGCAGCGCGTGCCGATCGATCCGGGCGCGAGTTCCGCATGGCTCCAGCCGCCCAGCTTTCCTTATGGCGGGGCGGGGCTGGTCTCCTCCGCGCGCGATTACGATCGCTTCCTCCATATGCTTCAGGACGGCGGTACGCTCGACGGCGCGCGGGTGATGAAGCCGGAGACGGCGGCGCTCGCCATGTCGAACCTTCTGCCTCCCGGCGTCACCTTCGGCGGGCTGGGCGGCGGCACGGGCGGCACCATGTCCGCGAAGATGGGGTTCGGCGCGGGAGGATCGGTCTATCTTGAGGACGGGCCGGGCGGCGTGCCGTCCAAAGGCACTTATGGCTGGGGCGGCGCCGCCGGCACGATCGCATGGGTCGATCCGGTGAAGAAGGTGCGGGGCACGGTGATGGTGCAATATTTCCCGGCGGAGAAGTGGCCGCTGCGGCAGGAAGTGGTCGCCGCGCTGGCGAAGGACGCCGAGAGGTTCCGCCGATGAACCCGCCCGGTTTCACCGGCGGCAAGCTCGACCGGCTCGACTTGCTGCGCCACGACGAGGAGGGGCTGGCCGCCGCGATGGGCAATTGGCAGGCGCGCCTGCTGAAGCTCCACGCGTGGGAGCCGGAGGTGACGGACGACGGCTATCTCGGCTGGTCGATGCTGACCGAGGCTTCGGACGAGGCGGAGTTCGTGTTCCTCGGCATGGATCAGGGCCGCCCGCGATTCGCCGCCTTCGAGCCTTCGCATGGGGCAGCGCCGCCATTCCGCTCGCCCAACCTGTTCGGGATGCTGGACCGGCTGCGCGAGGGCGAGGCCGCGACCTTCGCCGCCGCGCGCTCGGTGCTGGACTGGCATGCGCGGCATCGCTTCTGCGCCAATTGCGGCGCGCGGACCGCGATGTTCCGCGCCGGCTGGGGGCGCAAATGCGGCGCCTGCGATACGGAGCATTTCCCGCGCGTCGATCCCGTCGTCATCATGGTGGCGGAGCATGGCGGGCGCGCCTTGCTCGGGCGGCAGCCGAGCTGGCCCGCAGGGCGCTATTCGGCGCTGGCCGGCTTCGTCGAGCCGGGCGAATCGATCGAGGAAGCCGTTCGCCGCGAGATCGCGGAGGAGGCGGGGGTGACGGTCGGCGCGGTGCGCTATGTAGCGAGCCAGCCGTGGCCGTTCCCGTCGCAGCTCATGATCGCCTGCGTCGGCGTGGCGGAAGGCGATGCGCTGGAGATCGACACCAACGAGCTGGAAACCGCCGGCTGGTTCACGAAGGAAGAGGTGCGCGCCGCGCTGGCCGGGGATGTGGATGCTCCATTCGGCGCGCCGCCGCCTTACGCCATCGCGCATACGCTGTTGACCGAATGGGCGCGATGAGCGCGCGCCGCGCGGAACTGGTCGCGGCGGAAGCCCGCGCGCTGGACCGGATCGAATCCGCCGGCCTGATCGCGCCGGGGCGCACCGAGCGCGAGGTGGAGAAGGACATTTACGCGCTGGCCGAACGCGAGTTCGGGGTGGAGAAGCATTGGCACAAGCGCATCGTGCGCGCGGGCGGGAACACGCTCGCCACCGCGATGGACAATCCGCCGGTGCGGACGATCACGGCCGACGATATCGTCTTCGTCGATCTCGGCCCGGTGTTCGACGCATGGGAAGCAGACGTCGGCCGCAGCTACGCGCTGGGGTCTGATCCGCGCAAGCAGGCGCTGTGCGGCGAGCTTCCGGTGCAGTTCGATGCGGTGCGCGAACGGTTCGTGGGCGATCCCGATGTCACCGGCGAGGCGCTCTATGCCTTCGCCTGCGAATCGGCGGAACGGGCGGGCTGGCGCTTCGGCGGGAAGATCGCGGGGCACATCGTGGCGGAATTTCCCCACGCCCGCCTGCCGGGGCCGAAACAGGTCAACCACATCAGCCCCGAAAACCCCGACCGGCTGCGCGATCCCGATGCGAATGGCGAGGAGCGCTTCTGGATCCTCGAAATCCATCTGGTCGATCCGTCGGGGGCGTTCGGCGGCTTCTACGAGCGGCTGATGCTCGATCGGTGATGTCCCGTAACGCCGGATAGATTCCGGCATTACGGGATTCATCCTAGCGCCGGACGAATTTATAGACGAACTGGTCCGTCTTCCCCCGGATCGACGGATCGAACACCTTGTTGGTGTGCGGATCGGCCGGATTGGCATAGAGCGGGCTGGTGGCGGCGAGCCTGAAGC
The DNA here is from genome assembly GCA_041906415.1 of Sphingomonas sp. Taxonomy (GTDB): domain Bacteria; phylum Pseudomonadota; class Alphaproteobacteria; order Sphingomonadales; family Sphingomonadaceae; genus Sphingomonas. The sequence continues at coordinate 7,041 of JAYRJH010000060.1, forward strand.
CGGCCGCCTCGATCTCCTTCCTCGTCGCATCCGCATCGCCGCGATGGAGCGTGTCGGCCGCGCCGAACGGCTTGTCCTCCTTCGGTCCGACATGATCGACCACCAGCAGCACGCCGCCCGGCTTCAGCGCGTCGTGCAGCCTTTTCGCCACCGTCGGCCCCGCATCGGCGGGCGATCTGGCGAGGTGCAGGTCATGCCAGTTCTCCACCGTGATGATCGCGTCCAGCTTTTCCGGGAAGGTGAAGCTGGCGAGCGAATCCCGGCTGGCGACGACATTGGCATAAGGCTTCACCGTCTCCTCCTGCTGCGCCGCGTAATTGGCGTTGGCGGAGATGAACTCGGCCGGCTGATAGGCATAGACCTTGCCCTTGTCGCCCACGATCCTGGCCAGGATGCGCGTCCAATAGCCGCCGCCCATGATGAAATCGGCCACCTTGTCGCCCGGCTTCACCCCCATGAAGGCGAGCAGCTCGGCCGGGTGCCGCGCCGCATCGCGCTCCACGTCCTTGGGCGGGCGGGCGGGATCGCCCAGCGCGGCATGGATGGCGTGGACGGCGGGGTTCTGCGGCGCGGCGGCCGCGGTGGCGAGCATCAGGGCTGCGGCGGAAAGCGCGGCTGTGGCGAATCGCATCGGAACATCCTCCCTTTATCGTGCCGCTGTTTATCACATTGCCGGTGCGGCGGCGCGCCCCTAGATTCGGGCGGATGTCCGCCGATCGTTTCAATGAGGAAAAAGCCACTTACGCCGTGCGCGGGGCGGATGCGCCCGATCTGGAGGCCGGTGTCGCCGCGATCCGCAATGTGCTGCGGACGCTGCCGCTGAAGCCGGGCGTCTACCGGATGCACGATGCGCGCGGCGACGTGCTCTATGTCGGCAAGGCGCGCGCGCTGAGGAACCGCGTGACCAACTACACGCAGGTCGAACGCCTGCCGCGCCGGTTGCAGCGGATGGTGTCGCTCACCCGGTCGATGACGATCGTGACGACCAACAACGAGGCGGAGGCGCTGCTGCTGGAGGCGCAGCTCATCAAGCGCTACCGCCCGGCCTATAACGTGCTGCTGCGCGACGACAAATCGTTCCCTTTCATCCTGCTGCGCGCCGACCATGACTTCCCGCGCATCCAGAAGCATCGCGGCGCGCGGCGCGCGAAGGGCGATTACTACGGGCCGTTCGCCAGCGCCGGCAGCGTCAACAACACGCTGAACGCGCTCCAGAAATTGTTCCTGCTCAGAAGCTGCACCGACACCTTCTTCAAGACCCGTGACCGGCCGTGTCTGCTCTACCAGATCAAGCGCTGCTCGGCCCCCTGCGTCGGGCGGATCGACGCGGCGGGCTATGCCGAGCTGGTCGGGGATGCGAAGAAATTTCTCTCCGGCAAGGCGACCGACGTGCAGGCCAAGCTCGGCGCGCAGATGACGGCGGCGGCGGAGGCGATGGATTTCGAGCTGGCCGCCGTGCTGCGCGACCGGCTCAAGGCGCTCACCTTCATCCAGGGCAGCCAGTTCATCAACGCGGAAGGCATGGGCGACGCCGACATCTTCGCGCTCGCCCGGCATGAAGGCATTACGGGGATACAGGCCTTCTTCATCCGCGGCGGACAGAACTGGGGCCACCGAAGCTTCTTCCCCGCCCATGCCGGCGAGGTGGCGGAAGAGGAGGTGCTCCAGCAATTCCTCATGCAATTCTATGAGGAGGTGCCGCCGGCGCGCTGCGTGCTGGTCGATCGCGTGCTGCCCGAAGCGGCGCTGCTGGGCGAGGCGCTCACCGGAAGCGCGGGCCGTAAGGTCGCGATCGAGGTTCCGCAGCGCGGCACGCGGCGCAAGCTGATGGATCAGGCGCGGCGCAATGCGGAGGAGGCGCTGGAGCGCCGCCTCGCCGAAAGCACGACGCAGGCGAAATTGAACCGCGAGGTGGCCGAATTGTTCGGGCTGGCCGAGCCGCCGCAACGTATCGAGATCTACGACAACAGCCATATCCAGGGGACGAACGCGCTGGGCGCGATGGTCGTCGCCGGGCCGGAGGGCTTCCGCAAGAGCCAGTATCGCAAGTTCAACATCCGCAACAGGGATATCGTCCCCGGCGACGATTTCGGCATGATGCGCGAGGTGCTGACCCGCCGCTTCGCCCGCGCGCTGGAGGAGGATCCCGACCGTGACAGCGGCAACTGGCCCGATCTGGTGCTGCTGGACGGCGGACGCGGGCAGCTCAACGCGGCCAAGGCGGTGCTTGAGGAGCTGGGGATCGAGGACGTCTGCATGGTCGGCATCGCCAAGGGGCCGCACCATGGGCGCGAGGGACGCGAGGTGTTCCATCTGATGGACGGGCGCGAGTTCACCCTGCCGGTCAACGCGCCGGTGCTCTTCTACCTCCAGCGGTTGCGCGACGAGGTGCATCGCTTCGCGATCGGCGCGCATCGCGAGAAGCGCGCGAAGGCGATGGGCGCAAGCCCGCTGGACGAGGTGCCCGGCATCGGCCCGGCGCGCAAGAAGGCGCTGCTGATGCATTTCGGCACGGGGAGGGCGGTGCGCAACGCCAGCCTGGAGGATCTGCAAAAAGCCCCCGGCGTCTCGGCGGCGGTGGCGCGGCAGGTTTATGATTTCTATCACGCGAAATAGGTTGCGGCCGGGCCGTCGCACCGCCTAGCGTTTTTCCGGGGCATATCACGGGGGTTAAGGATGCGGCGTCTGCCGTTGTTTGTTGCGTTGCTCGGCACGAGCGCGATCGTCCATGCCGGCGACAAGCCATTGTATCAGGCGGCGCCCGCATGGGTGAAGCCCGCCCCCGCGATCGACGGCGCGAAGCTGACCGACGCCTCGCCGCCGATGCTGATGTTCGACAACCAGCAGCGGCTGGAGGACGGGCGGGTCTGGTCCTATTTCGACACGGCCACGCGGGCCGTATCCAGCGAGGCGCTGAGCGCGATCGGCACGATCAAGCTGCAATGGCAGCCTGCGCACGGCGACCTGATCGTCCACCGCGCCGAGATCATTCGCGGCGCGGAGCATATCGACCTCATCAAGGGCGCCGCGCCGCTGGCCGTTCTGCGTCGTGAGCAGGGGATGGAACAGCGGATGCTGGACGGCGTGCTCACCGCCACGATGCCGGTGGAGGGGTTGCGCGTGGGCGACGTGCTGCATCTCACTTTCTCGATCACGCGGCGCGATCCCACGCTGAAGGGGCAGGTGCAGGCGCTGGCCCCGCTGATCGCCGCGCCGGCCCGGGTCGATTTCGCGCGCGCGCTCTATTCCTGGCCGGCGGGGGACCATATCGGCTGGAAAGCCTATGCCGACGGTGTGGCGCCGAAGGAGACGACGGAAGGGGGCTACAAGACGCTCACCGTCCAGATGCCGCTTCCCAAGCAGCCGGACATGCCCGGCGACATGCCCGCGCGCTTCCTGAAGCTGCCGGTGATCGAGGCGAGCGGATTTGCCGACTGGGCGGCGGTGTCCCGGACGATGGCGCCGCTCTACGCCACCGACGGGCTGATCGCGGCGGGCAGCCCGCTCGCGTCCGAGGTTGCGCGGATCAAGGCCGCGTCGAACGATCCGCGCACCCGCGCCGCGCTGGCGCTGCAACTGGTCCAGGGCAAGATCCGCTACCTCCTGATGGGCATGGA
>JAYRJH010000061.1:0-2346 GCA_041906415.1 Sphingomonas sp.
TAATAAAGCTCGCGGAAGCGTCCGCCAGGCACGACATGGCGCCGCGCCACCGCCAGCGCCGACCCTCCCTCGCGCGCCGCCAGAGGCGGGCGGGTCAGCCACGGCCACAGCCGCGCGATATGGTCGGCCAGTTCCTCTATACCGGCGGAGAGGTCGCCACGCTCCGGCGGCAGTTCGAAATTGGCGACAACGAACGTCCTGAGCGCGGCGGCGTCGCGAACCGGCGCGGCGAGCCAGTCGGCAAGGATGGCGGCCGGCGCGCGGCGCGGCGCGGCGTCGGCGAACGTCTTGGAATCGGCATGGATACGCGCGCGCTGCACCGCTTCGAACAATGGGCCGAACAGCGCCGAGGGCGGCGGGGCGGGGGTCATACCGCCACCTCGCGCGCCTGCCGTCGCCGGATGACGGGCAGGATCGCGCCGATCAGCGCGAGCGGCAGCAGCAGGATGTAGAAGACATATCGGCTCGGCGCGTGCTGGAACATCAGGCTGACGATCAGCGAGCCGAGCGTCCCACCGAGCGCGGAGAAGATCACGATCAGCCCCATCAGCGCCGCCTGCCGCCCTTGTGCGAGGCCGCTCAGCGCGACGGAACAGATCGTGGGATAGATCGGCGCGAGCATCACCCCGATCAGCGGAAAGAGGAAGGCGGCGGCCGGCGCATCCGCCCAACCCCTCGCCGCGCTGGCGTCCACGCCGCGTGCCAACGGCAGAGCGACCGCCATCAGCACCGCGACCCCCGTCACGCAGCCGAGCAGCACCGCCAGCCAGCCGAACCGGCGGAACAGCGGCGCGGACGCGAACCGTCCGACCGCGAGCGCGCCGACATAGATGCTGGACATCTCCACGCTCATCGCGGGCGGCAGGCGCAGCACCTCGTTGTTGAAGGTCGGCAGCCAGCTCCCCACCCCCTGCTCGATCAGCACGTAGAGGAACAGCGCCGCGAGCACGGCGATCGTGACCGGCAGCGCGGCCAGCGCCGCCATCTGCCGCCAGCCGGCGCGCGCGGCCTCCGGCGCGATCGCCCCGCGCTCGTCGAGCGGCACCGCCAGCCACGCCAGCGCGACCAGCGCGAAGCCCGCCGCCAGCACGCGATAGACGCCCAGCCACGATCCGCCGTCCGCATCGCGCGCGACGAACGCGCCGAACAGCCATACGCCGGCCAGCAGCCCGATCATGAACACGCCCTCGATCTGCCCGGTGACGGCGGCGTGATCGTCCGCGTCGCGCGCGACGAGGCCGATCGTCGCATAGGTCGCCACCTTCGCCGCGCCGAACGACAGCCCGGTCGCCACGAACAGCAATTGCATCGCGGCGAAGGCATTGGCGAAGGATGCCGCCACGCAGGCCAGCGCCATCGCGGCCATCACCACCATCAGCGTGCGGCGATAGCCGAAGGCGGGAATGCGCGTCGCCAGCAGGAAGCTTGCTGCGACCACCGACAGGTCCTTGCACGCCTCCAGCGTCGATCCCATCGGCTTGGTCGCGTCGAAATGGCGGATCGATTGCAGGATCACCACCCCGACGCTGTTCATCAGGATGCCGAGCAACGCATATCCCAGCGCCAGCGCGATGATGATGCGCGTCCGCATCAGCGCGGGCGGCGCCCCAGGTGGCGATCGAAGAAGCGCGCGATCGTCGCGAACGCCTCGGTCGATTCCGGCATGTCCGGCCAGACGAAGAAGGCGTGCGGCAGGCCGTCGAACACTTGCAGCTCGCTCTCCACCCCGGCGGCGGCGAGGCGGCGGTGCGCCAGCGTCAGCGCGCTGACCGCGAAATCGCGCCCGCCCGCCAGCAGCAGCGTCGGCGGCATCGCCCTGACCTGTGTCGGATCGGTCAGCGGATAGGCGAGCGGGTCGCTCGCCGGCACGCCCGCCATGTACGAAACCGGCAGCACCGGGGGCAGCGCGGGCGCGGGCAGCGCCGCGCCGCCGGTGATCGGCCCCGCGAGATACGGGCTGTCCCCCGAAAACGGCGCGCCGGTGCCGCAGAAGGTGCCGAGCGCGCCGGGGCGCGGCAGCCCCTTCGAGGCGATCCACGCGGTCGCCTGCGCGGTGATCACCCCGCCGGCCGAACAGCCGTAGATGCCGATATTCTCCGCCCGATAGCTTCTGAGCAGTTCGCGATAGACCGCCGTCACGTCCTCCGACGCCGCCGGGTAGCGATGCTCGGGCGCGAGCCGGTAATCGACCGTCACCACCTTCACGCGCATCGTCGCGGCGATCGGGATCGCCTCGACAAGCGCCCCGCTCCCCGCGCCCCACATGAAGCCGCCGCCATGCACGTTGATCAGCACGCGCTGCGCGTTGCCCGGCGCGATGCCGTCCTTCGGCTCGACCACGTCGAC
>JAYRJH010000061.1:2356-10654 GCA_041906415.1 Sphingomonas sp.
GCGAAGTGCCGGCGCATCTCCGCCAGCCGGTCGTCGTTATATTGCCGGTAGAAGGCGCGCTGCTTCGCGACGTCGCCCTCGATCGCGGGCGGCGCGGTGGCGGCCTTCATCCGCTCCAGCACCTTCAGCGCCGCCGGGCTGAGCTGGTTCGACATCGGCAGGTTGAACGCCGGCACGGCGATCTGCGCCGCCGCCGGCGCGGCGAGCGAGAGCGAAATTGCGAGCGTGGCAAGATGCTTCATGGTTTTCGATCCAGATGCCGAAGGAGGAAATGGGCCATCGCCGCGAAAGCCGCGTCGCTTTCCGGCGCCTCGACATAGCTCCAGAACGCATGAGGCAGCCCGTCATAGACGATCAGCCGCGCGTCGCCGCCGGCAGCGTCGAGACGACGGCAGAAATCCGCGGCCGCGCTCAGCAGGAAATCACGCGTGCTGCTGATGCACAATGTCGCCGGCCATCCCTTGAGGTCTCCGAGCGCGGGGGAAATATCCGCTCCGTCGAGCGCATGATCACCAGTATAAAGTCCGGTCATGCTACGCGCCGCCGCCGGATCAAGGAACAGAGTGACGCTATCGCCGAAGCGGGTCAGATCCGCGCTGCCCGAAAAGAAGCCGAGCGCCGCCGGAGCGGGCAATTTCTCCGCCCGTATCCGTGCGACCATCTCAGCCGAAAGGATCGCCCCCGCCGACGTGCCGTAAAGCGCGATGCGCCGCCCCCACCGCTTCGCCAGCAGCGCGCGATAGACCGCAACCGCATCGTCCACCGCGGCCGGAAAGCGATGTTCCGGCGACAGACGATAGCGCACCGCCACGACGCGCCGGCCGGTCAGCGCGGCGATCGGGATATTCTCGGTCAACGACCCCGCATCCACCACGAAACCGCCGCCGTGGAGGTTGAGCAGCACGGCATCGTCGCGCAACGGCGCGCGCGGGGAGAAGATGCGCACCGGCACACCCGCTATCGTCGTGTTCCTGACGGTGACGCCATAGCGCGCCATTTGCCGTGCGCCGATCTCCTGCTGAATTGCCTCCGCCCGCGCGCGCCGGCTGGCCATATCCGGTTGCACCGGCGGACGCGCTGCATCGGCGGCGAGCGCGGCACGCGCCTCGACCGACAATGAATCGGGAAAAGGCACCGTGACGGCCTGGAGCGCAAGGGCGAGCAATATGCTCATCTACGTTCCCCGACGATCGCCGCATAGACCCGCGCGCTCGGCTTGACGGATCTGCAAAAATTCCGGCGATCGACCGCAACCAGTCCGAACCGCTGCGTATAGCCGCGACGCCATTCGAAATTGTCGAGCAGCGACCAGTGGAGATAGCCGATCACCGGCACGCCTTCGCCGCGCGCCCGATCGAGCGAGGCGATCGCCGCCGGAATGTAGCGCGCGCGCTGCGCATCATCGGCGGCGGCGATTCCATTCTCGGTCACGAACACAGGCTTGCCCGTCGCGCGGTGCGCACGAGCCACGGCATGTCCCAGCGCGACGGGATAGAATTCGTCGCCCGATTGCGTCCGCTCGGCCTCAGCGGGCGGCGGCAGCGCGGCGTGATCGTCCAGTCGCATCCGGCTGTAGGTCTGCACTCCGATGAAATCGTCTTCGCGCGCCACGGCGAAGAACGGATCCTCCGCAAAGCGGCGGTATGCCGCTACCGAAGCATCAGGCCCCTGAACATCGGGCAGCGCCAGGCTCATCCCGATCGCCGCTCCGGGCCTTATCGCCTTCCACGCCGCGCGCGCGGCGCGATGCCCGGCAAGCAGCGCGTTGAGATACTCTCCGCGCGAATAGACCCAGACATCGAAATGCCCCGCTCCACATGCACGCGCCGCCGCCGCGAGCATATCGCTTTGCTCCGTATGCGCCCGATCGGTGATCGGGGTAGCGCTCCACCGGCCCATCAGCGGCAAGTTCGGCTCGTTGAAGGTCACGACATGGCTGGCGAACGCACCAAGCGCGCGGGCCACCCGATCCGCGAACCGCCCAAAGCGCGCCGGGGCGTCAGGATCGCCCCATCCCCCGGTCGCCGCGAACCAGCGCGGTGAGGTGAAATGGCTGAGCGTCACCACCGGCGCGATGCCCAGTTCCCGACATGTCGCCGCGATCAGGGTATAATGATCGAGCCACGCCTGGCTGAACTGACCTTCGGCAGGCTCGATTCGTGACCATTCGGTGGAGAAACGATAGGCGTTCAGACCGAGTCGCCGCACGATCGCGAGATCCTCGCGCCAGCGGTTGAGGCTGTCGCACGCATCGCCGGACGGTTCGACGAATGACGTTCCATCCACCTGTTCGAGCAACCAGATATCGGCATTGACGTTATTGCCTTCCACCTGATGCCCGGCGGTCGCGGCACCCCAAAGGAAGCGATCGCTCACCGCGTGCCGCCCGCTTTCGCGATTCCGCCAAGCACCCGCGCGCTTGGCTTGGGAGTCCGCTTGAAGGTCGTGCGATCGACCGCGACCAGGCCGAATTTCGGGCCATAGCCCGACATCCACTCAAAATTGTCGAGCAGCGACCAGTGAATATAGCCGAGCACGGGCACTCCGTCGCGCATCGCCGCCTCGACCGAGGCGACGGCCTCGGGGATGAAGCGCGCCCGCTCGCTGTCGTCGCTGGCATCGATGCCGTTCTCGGTTACGAGCACCGGCTTGCCGGTCGCCTTGTGCGCATAGCGCGCGACATTGCCGACCGCCGCGGGAAACCATTCCTTCCCATTGGCGCGGCCCGGCGCACCCGGCGGCGGCGGCACCTCGCGCTCTCGGCCGATATAGCTGCGACCATAGGTCTGGATGCCGATGAAATCGTCCTTGTCCATCACGGCGAAGAACGGGCCATAGACGGCGGCGCGCTTGCGCTCGATCGCGCTGTCCGGGCCGACCGCCACATCGTCGGGAATTGCGAGGCTCATGCCGATCGGCAGGTCGCCGCGCGCCGCGCGGATCGCCTCGCGCGCCTTGACATGCGCGGCGGTCACGCCGGGGATCATCGGCACGGGATCGCCGCCGTTGAGCAACGAGAAACGATCCGAGCCGCTCGCTTTGGCAGCCGCCGCCACGCTCGCGGCCATGCGCGCCATGAACGCGGGCGGCGGCGGATTGGCGGACCAGGCACCGCCCAATGCGAGGTTCGGCTCGTTGAAGGTCAGCGCATGGCTGATCCCCGCCGCCATCGCGCGCGCCACGCGATCACAATAGCGCGCGAACAGGTCCGGCGCGTCTTTCTGCTCCCACCCGCCCGCTGCCGCGAACCAGCGCGGCGTGGTGAAATGGTTGAAGGTGACGACCGGCGCCAGCCCCTGATCGCGGCAATAATCGACGATACGGGCGTAATGATCGAGATAGGCCTGGCTGAACTGTGCGGGCGCCGGCTCGATCCGCGACCATTCGACCGAGAAACGATAGCAGTTGAGGCCGAGCGCCTTGACGATCGCCACATCCTCGCGCCAGCGATGGAGACTGTCGCAGGCGTCGCCAGACGGCTCGACGAACACGGTGGGCTTCACCTGTTCCAGCAGCCAGATATCGGCGTTGATGTTATTGCCCTCGACCTGATGTCCGGCAGTCGCCGCGCCCCACAGGAAACGGGAGCGCGCCGCGCGCGCGGCACCAGAGAGCGAAAGCGATGCCGCGCCGCCCGCAAGCAACCCGATGGCATCGCGTCTGTCGATTGCTCCCATCATCTCAATACTGCCCGCCGTGCGGGCGCTCCCCGGTTTCGACCCAGCGATGCAGCGTGGTCCACAGCACGGTCGCCTGGCGCGGCGTGAAGCCACAATGCGCCCATCCCTTCAGGCCAGTGCCGGGAATATCCTTTTGCACGGACGGCGCCCAGAGCTGGAACAGATGCGCCTGGTTGCCCGCATGCGCGACGCGCGCGCGCAGGATCTGCGCCTGATCGGAAAAGACCAGCCCGTCATGCCTGTTGTGGACGGTCAGCAGCGGCGTGTGGAAGCGACCTGTCGGCCGATACCATTGATCAGCGAAGGCGACCGCTCCCGGATCGGCATCGACGCGCTGGATCGCGCGATTGAGCGCAGCTGTCTCGCCCGCATCCAGCAACGGGCTGGCATAGACCTTGCCCCGGTTGCCATAGACGACGCCGCCAAAGCTCTCGCGCATGTCGTCCATGCCAACCATCGCGGTCATGATCGGAAACATGAAGCTGGCCGGATCGGGATCGGCATCCGCGACGCTCGCTATCCGGGCAACGATCTTCGCCTCACGGCCGCGCGGGTCTTTCCGCGCAGCCTTGAACAGGCCCGCGATCGGTGCGCTCATCCGCTTCATCTGCATGAATAACCAGGCCGGTCGCGCGAAGCCGAATGCCGCCGGCGGCGTCGGCGACAAGGCGTTGCGGGCGATATCCGTATCGCCGGGCAGCGCATAATCGGTGCCGCGGGTATAGTGATTATAGGCCACGCGCAGATCGACAAGATGGCCGATCTCCTCTTCCCATCCGCCGGTCACGCCACACGCCGCCATCGCGCCGGCGAAAGCCTCGGGATGCTTCTCGATCAGCGCGAGGACGACATTGCCCCCCATTGACGCCCCGCCGAGATAGAAGCGCCGCGCACCGAGCGCCACGAACCAGCCGCGCAGCCGCATGGTGTTCGCAACCGCGCTCTTCACCGCCATGGCGGGTTTGTCATAGGCGCTCTGCCCCACCGCGAAGCCATCGCGATAGGCCGCGGTGAGGAAGCCGCCGGACGGCTCCTTCGCGATCGGATCGGCGGGCACGGAAACGGGGGTGCCGGGGATCGAATAGCCGTTGGCGAACAGCACCACCTCGCCGTTCCATTTCGCCGGCACCGCGATGCCGAAGGCACGGCCGGCGAGCTTGCCGGCGACGCTCATCCCGCCATCCGGCCGTCCGTTCGCGTCGATATCGGTCGCGCCAGCCTGCCGCATCCGCTCGACCAGTCGCTGGTGCGCGCCGTCGATCGCCCGCCGCTCCGGCGAGGAACCGCATGAGGCGAGCAGCAGCGCCGTGAGCGACAATGCAATCCGGCGCATCAGAAACGATACCGCAGTTCGAACCCGTATTGCGCCGGCTCGCCGTAGATCGAATTGGAGAAGCCGCTGTTATTGTAGCCCGTATTGGCCGTGACGCGATATTTCGTGCCGGTCACGTTCGTGCCGTAGAAAGCGAGATCGAGCGGCACACCGCGCACGTTGTTCCATTCGAGCCGCAGGTTGAGCAGGCCATAAGGCGCCTCCGTGTCGAACGGCTGCGGATCGGATGCGACGCGCTCGCGCGACTGCCATGTATAGGTCGCGCGCAACGCCATATCGCCCGCTGTCGCCGGGATCGGCAGCGCGAGCCGCCCGTCGAGGCTGAACTTGTGCCGTGCGACGAAGGTGAAGGGCGTGCTGGACAAATTTTGCGAGGGCTGCGCGGCGGTGAGCGCCGACGGGATGGCGGGGATCGCGATCGTCGTATAATCGAGATATTTCGCGTCGTTATACGAATAGGTTCCGCTCAGCGTCAGCGCGCGGAACGGCTGGAGCAGACCCTCGAACTCCAGTCCGACGACACGCGCTTTCTGTGCGTTGGCAAGGATATCGGCTCCGGCGATCGCGGCGCGCTGGATCACCTGGATATTGTTGAACCAGGTGTAGAAAGCGGCGATGTTGGTGCGCGCCTTCATCCCGCCGATCGTCCAGTCGCGCTTCAGGCCGATCTCCGCATCCGTCACCTTCTCCGGCTTCACGATCGCGAGCGGATAATTGTCGCCGAGAAACAAGGTGACAATCGGGTTGTTGGCGCCCGACTTATAGCCGCGCCGCGAGACGGCATAGACCAACGTATCCGGATCGGCCTGCCAGTCCAGCCCGACCTGCCAGGTCGGCCCGTTGCTCTTGCCGGCAAAGGTCGGCTTGCTGCAATTCGGATAATAAAGCGTGGGATAACCGCCCGCCGCCACCGCCTTGAACGCGTCATAGACGCACAGGTTGGCGTTCAGCCCGATCACCTGGGCCGCCTGCGCCTGCGTAATCAGGCCCAGCCCGGCGAGTTGGTTGAAGACCTGATAGCTGGCGGGGTCCTGATAGGCCATGATGCTTCCGCCGAAAGTGTCCCACGTCCAGCGGAAGCCGGCGGTTGCGGTCAGCGTCGGCGTGATCTTATATTGCGCCTGCGCATAGGCCGCCTTGCTACGTCCCCATACCGAGGCATAGGGCTGCACGCTGAGCGCGGGGAGCAGCGGGCCATCCACCCCAAGCAATGTCTGCGCGATCGGCGGCAGGATGATCGGGCCGCCGCCGAGGATGCCGAGCGCCTGAAGCGGGTTACGCGTCAGGAACGTCAGATTGTCGGGGCTGCGCTGATCCAGGAAGAAGCCGCCCGCCTGCAGGCGGAAGGGCCCCTTCTCATATCGCAGTTGCAGTTCCTCGGTGATGGTTCGCAGGTTGTTGTTGTAGCCGCCGGGAAACGCCCCGAGCAGGTCGGCGATCGGCAACGGTGTCGAATCGCGATCGGTGGCGCTTGTCGAGCGCACGCGCGAGAAGCTGAAGATGTTCTTGAGCGTCAGCGTGGATGTCGGCTGCCATTGCGTGTTGTTGAGGATCAGAAGATCCTTGGCCTTCTCGAAGGTGGGCGTGCTGAGCGCCGTCTTATAGGGTCCCCGCGCCTGCTGCGCGGCGAGATACGGCTGCAACTGCGCGGCATAGGGACCGCCCGGTCGCACAGCGAGCAGTACACTGCCGCCGCCATGCTCGTCCACGTCGATATAGTTGACCGCTGTATAGCTGCTGATCGTGTCGGTCGGGTTGAACTGGATGCCCAGCCGCAGCGAGTAATTGTTGCGGTTGAGGTAGTCGCGCCCGGTGACGACATCCTTGACATAGCCGTCACGCTTGTCGAACTGGCCGGCGACGCGGATCGCCAGCACGTCGTCGATGATCGGCACGTTGAGCGCGCCTTGCGCGCTGCGCCGGCTGAGATTGCCGAGCGTGCCCTGCACATAGCCCTCGACCGTGTTCATCTTCGGCCGCGCCGGCTCCAGCAGCACGGCACCGCCCGTGGTGTTGCGACCGAACAATGTGCCCTGCGGCCCCTTCAGCACCTGAAGCGAAGCGAGGTCGAAGAAATTGCCTGGACCGCTGGCGGAGGTCGGCACCTCGGCGAAATAGGCCACCACCCCGGGGCCGCTACCGGTTCCCGCGCCCCCGCCGCCACCCATGCCGCGGATCGTGTAGGTTTCCTGGTTGCGCGCCACGTCGCCCAGCACGGTCAGCGAAGGGGTGAAATTCTGGAGATCGGTGCCGTTGCTGATCGCCTTCTCGCGGATCGCGTCCTGCGTGAAGGCGGTGATAGCGAGCGGCACGGTTTGCGCGCGCTCCTCGGTGCGGCGGGCGGTCACCACGATATCGCCAAGGCCGGAATCCGCGGACGCGGCCTGCGTTACCTGCCCTTCCTGCGCCAGAGCCGGTACAGCAATGAGAAACGCGAACGCCGAAGCGCTTGCGGACAGGCCATGGGACAATTTGCGAATCGCGCGCATCGAGCACCTCCCCGTTATCAGCGAGCATGTTTCCCGCTTCGACACGGATTGGCTATCACTTGCTGAAATCGGTTTCAAGATTTGTTTCTATCGGCTCGCTTTGCCGATTGCGCGCGGGCGGCGCGTCCCATAGTTTCCGGCTCTGATGCCCAGCGACGTTTCAGACAGACCTTCCTCCCCATGCCGCGCGCGGCCCACGATGGCGGACATCGCCCGCGCCGCGAACGTATCGAAGCCCACCGTCTCGCGCGTGTTCAACAACAGCCCGCTGGTGAACGCCGAAACCCGCGAGCGCGTGCTGGAGGCCGCGCGCGCGCAGGGCTATGTCGTCAACCGCAACGCGCAACGGCTGCGGCAGGAGCGCGCCAACACCGTCGCCGTCGTGCTCGACTTCGGCTCGCACCGCCATGGCGCGATCGGCGACCCCTTCATCTTTGAGCTCCTGGCCGGCGTTTCGGAGGCGCTGTCGGTGCGGGAGATCGACCTGCTCCTCTCCCCGGTCGGGCTGGATCGGGTGGATGGATTCGTCGAGTTGCATCGCTCGCGTGGCGCGGACGGCTTCATCGTGCTGGGCCAGGGCGCGCGCGAGTGGATGCTGTGCGACGTGGCGCGGCGCGGCATCCCGATCGTCGTATGGGGCGCCGTGCATCAGGTTTCCGATTATTGCGCGGTCGGCAGCGACAATTTCCTCGGCGGGCGGCTCGCCGGCGAGCATTTCCTGAAGATGGACCGCCGCCGCTGGCTGTTCGTCGGCGATCCGGCGCATGAGGAATTGCGGCTGCGCTACGATGGTCTG
>JAYRJH010000062.1:0-7294 GCA_041906415.1 Sphingomonas sp.
ACCATCAGGCGAAATACATACTTTTGAAGCAATGCCGATATAGTTTGCGTGAAAGCTCGCTCAAGCCGGGATGCTCCGGGGTTCAAATCGGTCGAACGACCGTAGAGGTCATTTCCAGTTAACAAACGGCTAAGCATATGCGGGGCAGGGAAAAGTCAATTGTCCGGCCCGATACGGGTGCATAAAGGTCCGGGCCGTAAAAAGGGACGTCTGCATGTCGATCAAGCCGCTTCGAAAGGCCGTTTTTCCAGTCGCCGGGCTTGGCACCCGTTTCCTGCCGGCGACCAAGGCGATGCCCAAGGAAATGCTGACGGTGGTGGACAAGCCGCTGATCCAATATGCGGTGGAGGAAGCGCGCGAGGCCGGGATCGAGCAGATCATCTTCGTCACCGGGCGCGGGAAATCGGCGCTCGAGGACCATTTCGACATTTCCTATGAGCTTGAGCAGACGCTCAAGGATCGCGGCAAGAGCCTCGCGGCGATCGAGGGAATCCGCCAGCAGCCCGGTTCTCCCGTCTATGTCCGCCAGCAGGAGCCGCTGGGGCTGGGCCATGCCGTATGGTGTGCGCGGGAGATCGTGGGCGAGGAACCGTTCGCGGTGCTGCTGCCGGACGAACTGATGGTGGGCCAGCCGGGGCTGCTCGCGCAGATGGTGGAGATTTATCAGCGCACCGGCGGCAACGTGATCGGCGCGATGGAGATCGATCCCGACCACACCGACAAATATGGCATCATTTCCCCCGGCATGCGCGATGGCCGGATGGTGGACGTGGCGGCGCTGGTGGAGAAGCCGGCGCGCGGCACCGCGCCTTCGAACATGATGATCCCCGGCCGCTACATCCTCCAGCCGGAGGTGATGCGCATCCTCGACAACCCCGTGAGGGGCGCTGGCGGCGAGATCCAGCTCACCGACGCAATGGCGCAGCTCATCGGGCGGCAGCCGTTCCATGCCGTGCTGTTCGATGGCCAGCGTTACGATTGCGGCGACAAGGCGGGCTATATCCAGGCCAATTTCGCACTGGCGCTGGCCCGCGGCGATATCGGGCCGGTGGTGCGCGAATTCGCGCGGACGCTGATCGGATGACCGTTCTCGTCACCGGGATCGCGGGTTTCATCGGCCATGCCGTGGCGGCCGCCCTCGCGGCGCGCGGAGAGCGCGTGGTGGGGATCGACAATCTCAACCATTATTACGATCCGGCGCTGAAACATGCGCGGCTTGCCGATCTGGCGGCGCGTTTCGGCGATGCGGTCGCCTTCGTGGAGGGCGATATCGCCGGGCCGGAAGCGTTGGAGGCAGCGGTGGATGGGCGGGGCGTGGACCGCATCGTCCATCTCGCGGCGCAGGCGGGCGTGCGCTACTCGCTGGAGAATCCGCGCGCCTATGCCCGCTCCAACCTGATCGGCCATGTGAACGTGCTGGAGCTGGCGCGCGGGCTGGAGGCGCGGCACCTCGTCTATGCTTCATCCTCCTCCGTCTATGGCGGCAATGCGAAACTGCCGTTCAGCGTGGAGGATCGCGTCGACAGGCCCGTTTCGCTCTACGCCGCGACCAAGCGCGCGGACGAACTGCTGAGCGAAAGCTACGCGCATCTGTTCCGCCTGCCGCAGACCGGGCTGCGATTCTTCACCGTCTACGGCCCATGGGGGCGGCCCGACATGGCGGCGTGGCTGTTCACCTCCGCGATCCTGGAGGGGCGGCCGATCAAGGTTTTCAACAACGGCGCGATGCGGCGCGATTTCACCTATATCGACGATATCGTGGCCGGCGTCCTCGCCGCGCTCGACCGGCCTCCGGCGGACGACGGCGCGGAGAAGCCGGGCGGCAGCATTACGCCGCACGCGCGCTATAATCTGGGGAACAATCAGGCGGAGGAACTCTCCACCCTGATCGCCGCGATCGAGGAGGCCTGCGGGCGTGAGGCGGTGCGGGAAATGCACCCGATGCAGCCCGGCGATGTTTCCGCGACCTATGCGGACATAACCGAGTCCGCGCGCGATCTGGGCTTCGCGCCCGAAACCGCGATCCGAGAGGGAATCGGCCGCTTCGTGGACTGGTATCGCGCCTTCTATCGCGTCTGAGCGCAGGCGCAGCCGGGGTCTTTCGGCACGCGGATCGTGCGGAAGCGGAAGGCGGAAAGGTCGGCGATCAGCAAGCGCCCCGCCGGGTCTTCGCCAAAGGGGCTGATTGCGCGGATCGCCTCCAGCGCGGCCATACTGCCGATCATGCCGACCATCGGCCCCAGCACGCCGTCCTCGGCGCAGGACATGCCCTCGCGCGCGGGTTCATTGCCGACGAGGCAGCGATAGCACGGCTTGTCCGCCTCCCACCCGTGATAGACGGCGAGTTGTCCCTCGAACTGGCCGACCGCCGCCGATACGAGCGGAATGCGTGCCGCCAGCGCGGCATCCGCCACCGCCAGCCGCGTCGCGAAGCTGTCGCTGCCGTCGATCACCACGTTCGCGCCCTCCAGCAGGCGGGCGGCGTTGCCGGCGTCGAGGCGCTCGGCGCGTATCTCCGCCGTCACGTGCGGGTTGAGCGCGGCGACGGCGCGCGCAGCGGCCTCGGCCTTCAGCGCGCCCATATCGGCGGTGCGGAAGATCGTCTGGCGCTGGAGGTTGGAGGCGTCGACGCGATCGTCGTCGATCAGGATCAGCCGGCCGATCCCCGCGCCCGCGAGATACTGGATCGCCGGCGACCCGATCCCGCCCGCGCCGACCAGAGCGACGGTCGCGCGCTTGAGGCGCATCTGTCCGACGCCGCCGATCTCGCGGAGCATGATGTGGCGAGTGTAGCGCGCCAGCTCGTCGTCGGAGAGCGTCGTCACCGCCCGGTCGAGCCGAACCCGCCCGCGCCGCGCGCGGTGTCGTCGAGCGAATCGGCCTCCACGAGCGTCGCGCGCTGGACGGGGGCGGGGACGAGCTGCGCGATCCGCTGGCCGCGCGCCACCTCGAACGGCGCATCGCCCAGGTTGGCGAGGATCACCTTCACCTCGCCGCGATAGTCGCTGTCGATCGTGCCCGGCGTGTTGAGGCAGGTGACGCCATGGTTGAGCGCCAGCCCGGAACGCGGGCGGACCTGCACCTCATAGCCTTTGGGGATCGCGATCGCGAAGCCGGTGGCGACCGCATGACGCGCGCCGGGGGCGAGGATGATGTCCTCCGCCGCGACCACATCCATGCCCGCCGCCCCGGCGGTGGCATAAGCGGGAAGCGGGAGGCCTTCGCCGTGCGGCAGGCGCTTCAGGCGGATTTCGATCGGTTGTGGCATCGGGTTTCCTGTGATGGGCGCGGGCGGGAAGTCAGGCCAGCGCCTCGGCGATGCGTTCGGCCAGGCGGTCCGCCACGGCGTCCTTCGGCAGCCGTTCCCAGCTCTCCACGCCGGATTCGCGCACGATATGGATGGTGTTCGCGTCGCCGCCCATGACATCGCCGGAGACGTCGTTGGCGACGATCCAGTCGGCCCCCTTGCGCGCGCGCTTGGCGATCGCATGGTCCACGACCTGCTCCGTCTCCGCCGCGAAACCGACCAGCAGGCGCGGGCGGCGGGGATCACGCGCCAGGGTGGCGAGGATATCGGGATTTTCGGTTAGGCGCAGCGCAGGCGCGCCGCCGACGGCCTTCTTGATCTTCTGCGGGGCTTCCTCCTCCGCACGCCAGTCCGCCACGGCGGCGACCATCACGGCCGCGTCCGCCGGGAGCGCGGCGTCCACCGCCGCCGCCATCTCGCACGCGGTTTCCACATCGACGCGCGTCACGCCCGGCGGTGTGGGAAGCGTGACCGGCCCCGCCACCAGCGTGACCCGGGCGCCGAGCCGCGCCAGTGCTCCCGCGATCGCGAAACCCTGCTTCCCCGAACTGCGATTGGCGATGTAGCGCACCGGATCGATCGGCTCGTGCGTCGGCCCCGCCGTGACGAGCACATGGCGTCCGGCGAGCGGCGTGGCGCGGGGCGCGAGCATCGCCTCCGCGGCCGCAACGATCGCGGGCGGCTCAGGCAGGCGGCCAGGGCCATATTCGCCGCAGGCCATCGCGCCTTCGTCCGGCTCCATCACCGTCACGCCATCGGCCCGCAATCGCGCCACGTTGCGGCGGGTGGCGGCGTGCTGCCACATGCGAACGTTCATGGCGGGCGCGGCGAGCACCGGCTTGTCCGTGGCAAGCAGCAGGGTGGTGGCGAGATCGTCCGCTATCCCCGCCGCCATCCGCGCGAGGAGATCGGCGGTTGCAGGCGCGATCACCACCAGATCGGCCTCCCGGCTTAGCTGGATATGCCCCATCTCCGCCTCGTCCTTCAGATCCCAGAGCGTGGTGTAGACCTGATCCTCGGACAAGGCGGCGAGCGTCATCGGCGTAACGAAATGGCTGCCGCCCTCCGTCAGCACGCAGCGGACCTTGTGTCCGGCCTTGCGCAGCAGGCGCACCAGTTCGCAGGCCTTATAGGCCGCGATGCCGCCGCCGACGATCAACAGGATGCGCTTCATCGCACCACTCTTGTCACGGTGATGCGCCGCCTGTCGAGCGCGCGCGCGATCAATTCGCGCAACGCGTCCGGCGCGAAGACCAGCCCGATCGCCATGATCGGCGCCGCGATCAGCGCCCAGTAGCAGGAATCCGCCCGACAGATGAAGGCGAGCAGCAACCCATAACCCGCGAGAATCGCGAAGACGCGTCCGCCCAGCGGATCGCGCCATCCCGCCCATCCGATCAGCGACAGGCCGGTCAGCGGTGCGGCGAGCCACATGGGCAATTGCGCGAACGCCGAGGCCTGCGCCGCCATCCGCACGAAGAAGCCGAAGCCGAGCATCCCCGGCCAGCCGGTCGTGAATCCGTCCAGCGGCCGCACCACCAGCGACACCGCATGGGCATGGAAACCGAGCGCCAGCAGGAAGACGAGGATCGCCGCCGCCCAGCCGACGAACTCGCGCCTGCGCCCCTCGATCAGCGCGGCCGTCGCCATGATCGCGCAATAGAGCGCCGCGCTTTCGCGGATCAGCATCGCGCACAGCCCGATCGCGATGGCCGCCGTCACATCCTTCGTCCGCCAGACGGCGAGCGAAAGGGCGATGAGCGGCGCGGCCCATATCTCGGGAAAGGCGATCAGATCGATCCGCGCGAAGCTTGCCAGCCCGCCCAGCGCCATGATCGCGGCGAAGGCCCGCGGCTGCCAGCCGATGAAGGCCGCGCCGAGCCGGGCATACCATGCCGCCGCGGCACCCGCGCCGAGCATGAAAAGAAGCGCGATCGCGGCTCCGTCAGGCAACGCCGCCTGCATCGCGGCGAGAGTCGGCATGCGGAAGGTGAGGAAGGGCTTCAGCGGATCGTTTGAGCGGCGCAATTCGGTGGCGGCGGCGGTGTAATAATCGCTGCCGTAGCGCATGTCCGCGACGACATTCTCCAGCAGCATCCGCTGCGGAAGATGGTCCTCACCCGCCTCCGTCGCGATGTCCGCCAAGCGCGCGGGTCCTGGAGCGGCGAGCGCGGTGAAGCAGGCGAGCAGCAGGGCGGCCGCCAGCGCCAGCGCGATCCGCGCGTTGCGGCGCGACAGCGCTGCGAAGCGGGTTGGCGCGGCCAGCCAGATCCCGCGCGGCTGCGTCATCGCCTCAATGCCACACCACGGCCAGCGCCGCAGCCGCGCCCGCCAGCGCCGAGAACAGCCCGACGGCGGCATAGCGCCAACCGCCGCCGATCCGCACCACCTCGATCTCGCGCAAAGGCGGAGCGGGAGGCGCGCCGCCGGGGGCCGGGAAGCGCTCCTCGATGCGGCGGATCAGGTCCGGCAGGCGCGCGACGGTGCGGAAATCGGTGATGAGCCGGTCCGCGATCGCGGCCTCGGGGCCAAGCTCCGTCCTGATCCACTCCTCCACGAACGGCCCGGCGGTTTCCCACAGGTTGATCTCGGGGTCGAGGCTGGTCGCCACGCCTTCCACCATCACCATCGTCTTTTGCAGCAGCAGCAGATGCGGCTGGGTCGCCATGTCGAAATCGCGGGTGATCGAGAACAGCCCGTCGAGCATCATGCCGATCGACATGTCCTTCACCGGCAGCCCGCGCATCGGCTCGCCCACGGCGCGGAGCGCGGTCGCGAACTCGCCGACATTATGGTGCGGCGGCACATAGCCCGCCTCGAAATGGATTTCGGCGACGCGGCGGTAATTGCCCGTGATCAGGCCGTAGAGGATCTCCGCCAGCCATACCCGCGCGCGCCGGTCGATCCGGCCCATGATGCCGAAATCGATCGCCGCGATGCGGTTGCCGGGGACGGCGAAGAGGTTCCCCTGGTGCATGTCGGCATGAAAGAAGCCCTCCGCGATCGCCTGCCGCAGGAAGGCGTGGACAAGGGTGCGCGCCAGCACGGGCAGGTCATAGCCCTGCGCGACCAAAGCGGCGCGGTCGGAGAGCTTCACGCCGTCGATCCACTCGATCGTCAGCACCTTGCCGGCGGTGCGCTGCCAGTCGACCCTGGGGACGATATAGCCCGGCTCGGCCGTCATCCCCTCGGCAAGCTCGGAAGCCGACGCCGCCTCGCGCCGCAGGTCCAGCTCGCGCGCGGTCCAGCGCTTGAACGTCTCCACCACCAGGCGCGGCTGGAGCCGGGCGATCTCTCCGCCCATCGGCTCCACCTGCGCGGCGGCCCATTCATAAGTCTCGATCGCGCGGGCGAATTCCTCCTCAACGCCGGGGCGGAGCACCTTCACGGCCACCTCGCGCCCGTCGGTCGTCACCGCGCGATGCACCTGCGCGATCGAGGCCGCGCCGATCGGCGTCTCGTCGAACCGCGCGAACAATTCCTCGATCGGCCGCCCGAAGCTGGCGAGCAGCACGGGGCGGATTTCGGAGAAGGGCACCGGGGGCACCGCGTCCTGAAGCCGCAGCAGATCGTGCGCCGCCGCCTCGCCGACCAGATCGGGCCGGGTGGCGAGCGTCTGGCCGAACTTGATCGCCGCCGGCCCGATCGCCTGGAAGGCGTCTGCATAGCGCGGCACCTCCGGCGTGCGCGCGCCGAACCGCGCGATCCGCAACAGGCGGCGCAGGCGCGGCGGCGTGTTCGCATCGCGCTCGATCCCGCGCAGCGCCCCGTGCCGCGCGAGGATGCGGCCCCATTTCAGCAGCCGCCAGCCGTGGACGACGGAGGAGGTCAAATCTTCCAGCCGCTGTGGATGGCGACCAGCCCGCCGAGCAGAGGCTCCACCTTCGTCTGGGTGAAGCCCGCCTCGCGGATCATCGCCTCGAACGCGGGCATCGTCGGGAAGCGGCGGATCGATTCGATCAGGTAGCGATAGCTGTCGGCGTCCTG
>JAYRJH010000062.1:7304-10569 GCA_041906415.1 Sphingomonas sp.
CAGCATCCGCCCCAGCTTCGGCACGAGCCGGTGCGAATAAGCGTCGTAGACCTCGCGGAACCCCGGCCATTGCGTGGTCGAGAACTCAAGGCAGAAGAAGCGTCCGCCGCGCCTGAGCACGCGATGCGCCTCGCGCAGCGCCGCCGGGATATCGGTGACGTTGCGGATGCCGAAGGCGATCGTATAGGCGTCGAAGAAGCGATCGGGGAAGGTCAGCGTCTCGGCATTCGCCTCGGTCCACACCAGCCCGTCGATCCCGCGCTGCTGCGCGCGGCCCATGCCGACTTCCAGCATGGCGGGGTTGATGTCCGCCACCGTCACGCTCGCGCCGGAGCGCTGGAGGCGGAAGGCGATGTCGCCGGTGCCGCCGGCCATGTCGAGGATCTGCTCGCCCGCGCGCGGCTTCACGCGGCGGACGAAGCGATCCTTCCACAGCCGGTGCATGCCGCCGGACATGGCGTCGTTCATCAGGTCGTAGCGGCTGGCAACGCTGGCAAAGACCCCGCCGACGCGCGCGGTCTTTTCCTCTGGCGTCACTTCCTCATAGCCGAAGGAGACGGTTTCGCTCATGGCGAGTAGCCCTAGCGGCGGCGGCGCGCGGCGGCTAGGGGGAGAGATACATATGCCCGAGCTTCCCGAAGTCGAAACCACCGTGCGCGGGCTGGTCCCGGTGCTGGAGGGCGCCCGGATCGCCGCGATCGAGATGCGCCGCCCCGATCTCCGCCGGCCGTTCCCGCCGGACCTGCGCCAGCGGATGACCGGCGCGCGCGTCGTCTCGCTCGGGCGGCGCGCGAAATACGGGCTGATCGGCACGGACCGCGGCGACACGATGATCTTTCATCTCGGCATGTCCGGCCGCTGGCGGATCGACCCGACCGAGCCTCTGCCCCACGACCACCTGCTGATCGAGACGGGGGAGGGGCGGCGCGTCGCGCTCAACGATCCGCGGCGATTCGGCTCGGTTGATCTGTGGCCGAGCGACGCGCTGGAGGCTTTTCCGGCCTTCGCCGCATTGGGGCCGGAGCCGCTCGGGCCGGACCTTGCGGGCGCGTATCTGTATCGCGTGCTCGCGGGGCGGCGCGCCTCGATCAAGCTGATGCTGCTCGACCAGCGAATCGTCGCCGGGCTGGGCAACATCTACGTCTGCGAGGCGCTGCATCGCGCGCATGTCTCGCCGAGGCGCGCGGCGGGCGACGTCTCGCGCGCGAAGCTCGACCGGCTGGTGGAGGCGATTCGCGAGATCCTGTCCGGCGCGATCGCGGCCGGCGGCTCCACCCTGCGCGATTTCGCGCGGCCCGACGGGGAATTGGGATATTTCCCGGCGCAATTCACCGTCTACGGACGGGAGGGCGAGGCGTGCGGATGCGGCGGAAAAGTGGCGCGTTATGCCGAAGGCGGACGCTCCACCTTCTGGTGTCCGGCCTGCCAGCGCGGTTGACCGGCGCGGCACCCTGCGCTAAGGGCGCGCCTTCCAGGGCGTAGGGGCATCCCCGCCGCCCTTTTTTCATCGACCAGATTTCGAGGACGTCAATGGCGAACACGCCGCAAGCGAAGAAGCGCATCCGCCGCAACCAGCGCCGGGCCGAGGTCAATGGTGCACGGGTGGGCCGTATCCGCACCTTCGTGAAGCGCGTGGAAGCCGCGCTGGCCGCCGGCGACAAGACCGCCGCCGCCGCCGCCCTCGCGGAAGCGCAGCCGGAGATGGCCCGCGGCGTCGCGCGTGGCGTGCTTCACCGCAACACCGCCAGCCGCAAGTTCTCGCGCCTGACCAAGAGGGTCGCCGCGCTGGCCTGATCCGGTCCGCCGGATTGCTGACAAAAAGCCCGCCGGGAATCCCGGCGGGCTTTTTGTCGTGCGTTTTGCACTCGTCATCAAATTGTCACGGAATTCCCGCGATTCGCGGTCGTTCGCATCCGGTGCGTTCCGGAATATGCTTTATCTTTCAATGAATTGTGAGATTTTCGACGGATTTGCGCGGCTCTGCGCGAGTCAACCGTGTTTATTTCAACGATGTGTCCGCTGGCGGTCTTGATCGACTCACCGGCTTGTTCCTAAACCTCCATCCATCGCAGGGTCGATGCCCATGCGCCCAGATTCGCAGCGTCATTTCCGACCGTGGCGGGGACCACATCGGGGGGCCTTTTTTTGACGGTTACATGAGAGGTCGCTGCGCTGGCGCGCCGTGGCTCCGGGAGAGTTGTGCGTGGTGGCAAACGGTCGATCTTCGGAGCAGGCGAGCGATGCGGCCCGTGCATGGGCGCGTATCCGCACCAACCTGCGCGAATCGGCCGGAGCGCGCCTGTTCGACCAGTGGCTGAAGCCGATCGCGCTGATCGAGACGGGCGATGCCGAATCGATTCGCCTGGCGCTGCCGTCCGCCTTCATGACCAATTGGGTCCGCAACCATTATGCGGATCGGCTGCTGCACGAATTTCGCGCGCTGCTGCCCGAAGTGCGCAATGTCGCGATCGAGACAGCCGCCGCATCCGGGGCGGTCGCCGTGATCGCGGCCGCGCCGGAGGTGGAGACGACGCCGGCGCCCGCGGCCGCCGGCGAGCGTCCCGCGCTCGATCCGCGCTTCACCTTCGACCGGTTCGTCGTGGACGGTTCGAACAAGGTCGCCTTCAACGCCGCGCGCGCGCTTGCCGCGCCGGGGCCGGTGCGGTTCAGCCCGCTGTTCCTTCATTCGGGCACCGGGCAGGGCAAGACGCATCTGATGCATGCGATCGCGCATGACTTCCTCGCCGCGCACCCCGATGCGCGCGTGATGCTGATGTCGGCGGAACGCTTCATGTTCGATTTCGTCGCCGCACTGCGCGCGCGCGACACCTTCGCGTTCAAGGCGCGGCTGCGCGGTTGCGACCTGCTGCTGATCGACGACCTGCAATTCATCGCCGGCAAGGATTCGACGCAGGAGGAATTCTTCCACACCGTCAACGAGATCATGGCCGCCGGCAAGCGGCTGGTGATCTCCGCCGATCGCTGTCCGCAGGCGCTGGAGGGGATCGAGCAGCGGATCGTCAGCCGCATGGGCGTGGGGCTGGTGGCGGACATCAAGGCCCCGCCGCTGGAGCTGCGTCGCGCGATCCTCGATCGCAAGCTGGCGGACCTGCCGGAGGCGAAGGTGCCCGCCGGCGTGCTCGACCTGCTCGCCGGGCGTATCCGCACCAGCATCCGCGAGCTGGAGGGCGCGCTCAACCGCGTGGTGGCCTATGCCCAGCTCACGGGCGAGGCGATCGATCTGGATTTCGCGATCGGCGTGCTG
>JAYRJH010000063.1:0-10500 GCA_041906415.1 Sphingomonas sp.
GGCGTGCGGATCTTCGAATCTCAGCCGTCGAAACTGCACACGAAGCTCTATGCGATCGACGATGCGGTGCATGTCGGCAGCGCCAATTTCGACATGCGCAGCCTGTTCATCAACATGGAGCTGATGCTGCGGATCGAGGATGCGGGTTTCGCGGCCTATGTGCGGCGCTATATCGACGGGGAGGTTGCGCGCTCCGTGGAGATCACGCCGGAAGCCTGGCGCGCCGCGACCGGCTGGTGGCAGCGGGTAAAGCAGCTTGCGGCATATCTGGTCGTCGGCGTGCTCGACCCGGCGTTTTCGCGCGGGCTGAATTTCGGGATCGACGAATGAGGGAGGAGGGCGGCGCGGCGGAGCCGCGTCATCCCTCCGCCGGATGAGGGATCACTCCCCGTCTTTCCAGGCCCAGTAAAGCTGCGCCGGCGGCACGTTCCACCATTCCATGCCATGATCGATCCGCGTGAAGTGCGGCGCGATGAAATCATGCACCTTGGGGCTGAACTGATAGACCAGGAACGCGCCCCCGATCCGAATCACCCGCTGCGTCGCGGCCGCGATCGCCGGGCCGACGCCGGTGGGCAATGTGGAGAAGGGCAGGCCGGAGAGCACGTAATCCGCCTTCTCGTGCCCGTGCGCGGCGACGATCGCCTCCACGTCCGCGGCCGAGCCGTGCACCGGCACGAAGCGCGAATCGGCGATCGTGTGGCGCAGGTAGCTGATGAAATCCGGGTTGGTGTCGATCGCGATCAGCGTCGCGTCCGGCGCCATCTTCTCCAGGATCGGGCGGCAGAAGGTGCCCACGCCCGGCCCGTATTCCACGAACAGCTTGCACCGCTGCCAGTCGACCGGCCCCAGCATCTTCTCGATCAGCTTGTCCGAGGAGGGAATGATCGATCCCACCATGACCGGATGCTTGAGGAACCCCCGGAAGAACATCTGCCAAGGACCGGGAATGCCGGCGGGGCGGGATCGCGCGCGGCGGACGGCACTGGTCGAACTGGGCATTGAAACTCTGTCACTCCCGGACATGGAAATGGGCGTCAACTCGCCCCGTCGCACATCTTCCGAACGCTCGGCAAGCGCTAACGATTCTCGGGACGGGGTTGCGTCCGCGCCGCAAGCGCCTAAGCGAGAGGGATGCACGACGGAACGAGCGTGGACCGGGCGGGGCAGGTGGCGGTGATCTTCACCTCCATGCGCACCCCCGCCGATGGGGAGGGTTATGCGGCCGCGGCGGCCGCGATGGAGGCGCTTGCCGCCCGGCAGCCGGGCTATCGCGGCGTGGACAGCGCGCGCGGGGCGGACGGCTTCGGCATCACCGTCTCCTATTGGGCGAGCGAGGCGGATGCGCTGGCGTGGCGCGACCACCCCGATCACGCCGCGATCCGCGCGCGCGGCCGGGCGGAATGGTATCGGGAATATCAGGTGATCGTGACGCGCGTCGAGCGTGGCTATGCATGGGAGCGGCAGGCATGAAGCGCGGGTTCGATCGACGTTTCACCCTGTTGTTCGTCGTCAACCTGACGATCGCCGCGGGCAATACCGCGCTGCAATCCGTGCTGCCCGCGCTCGGCCGCTCGCTTGGGGTGATGGACAGCGCGGTGGCGGCGGCCTTTTCCGTTTCGGCGCTGTTGTGGGTGATCGCCGCGCCCTTCTGGGCCAATCGCTCAGACCGGCAGGGGCGGCGCGCGATGGTGCTGCTCGGCGTGGGCGGCTTCACCGTCAGCCTGAGCACGTGCGGCGTGTTCCTGGCGGCCGGGATCAACGGCTGGATCAGCGGAACCATGGCCTTCCTGCTCTTCATCCTGGGCCGGCTGATCTACGGCACGTTCGGATCGGCGGCCCCGCCCGCCGTGCAGGCCATGGTGGCGGGCAACACCACGCGGGAGGAGCGGACGCGCGCGCTCACCCTGCTCGCCTCCGCCTTCGGGCTGGGGACGATCATGGGGCCGGCGATCGCGCCCTATCTGATCCTCGGCCGTGTCGGCGGCATAGAGGTCGGGCTGGCCGGCCCGGCCTTCATCTTCGCCGCCTTCGGGCTTGGCATGTTCATCACCGTCCGCCGCGCCCTGCCGGACGACCGGGGGATGGAGGGAGACGTGCATGGCGCGGCCAGTGCCTATCCCTCGATCGGCGGGCAATCGACCGGCGCCAACGTCCGCGCCGCGACCGAGCCGCGCGACGTGGAGGTGAAGTTCCGCGACGTGCGCATCCGGGGCTGGATCATCGCCGGGCTGGTGGCCGGCCATGCGCAGGCGATGACGGGGCAGGCGATCGGCTTCCTCGTGATCGACCGGCTGCACGTCGCCCCCGCCGCCGCGCTGGAGCCGACCGGCATCGTGCTGATGATGGGCGCGGGCGCATCGCTGCTCGCGCAATGGGGGATCATCCCGCTGTTGAACCTCACGCCCCGGATGCTCGTGCTCTCCGGCCTGGTGCTGGCGGCGGCGGGCATGGCGCTGACCGGGCTTGCCGGCTCGCTCTACGGCATCGCGACCGCTTATGCGCTGGCGAGCCTCGGCTTCGGCTTCATCCGGCCGGGCTATACGGCGGGGTCGAGCCTTGCGGTCGGCCCGGAATCGCAGGGATCGGTGGCGGGGAAGATCACCAGCGTCAACGGCGCGAGCTTCATCCTCGGCCCCTCGATCGGCGTGGGGCTGTATGAGCTGAGCCATTCGCTGCCCTATCTGCTCGCGGGCGGCGCGTGCATGGCGCTGCTCCTCTATTGCATGGCCGCCTTGCGCGACCAGCCGGTGGAGGCGCCGGAAGACGGGCTGGCGGGTTAATCCACCCAGTCCAGCCCGAGATCGCGATAGATGCCGCGATCCTCGTCCCAACCCGGCTTCACCTTCACATGCAGGTAGAGGTGGACCGGGCGGTCGAGCAGCACGGCCAGTTCCGCGCGCGCCCTGGCGCCGATCTCGCGGATGCGGCTGCCGCCTTTGCCGAGCACGATCGCGCGCTGGCTGGGGCGCTCCACGAGAATCTGCTGATGGATTTCCGCCGAGCCGTCCTCCCGGTCGGTGAACTTCTCCGTCTCGACCACGCTGGCATAGGGGAGTTCCGCGTGGAGCTGGAGGTAGAGCTGTTCGCGCGTCACCTCCGCCGCCATCGCGCGCTCGGTCGCGTCGGAGACCTGATCCTCCGGATAGTGCCACGGACCCTTCGGCATGGCGGCGGCGAGCGCGCGCTTCAGCTCCGGCACGCCGTCCCCGGTGGTGGCGCTGACGAAGAAGGTCTCCGCGAAGGGCGCGATCGCGTTGAGCTTCTCCGCATGGGCGAGCAGGCGCGGCTTGTCCGCCAGATCCACCTTGTTGAGGATCAGGAACTTCGGCTCGGGCGCGGCGGCCAGCCGCTCGGCGATCTCCACCACCTTGGGCGCCAGCCCGCCCTTGGCGTCCACCACGAAGGCGAGCACGTCCGCCCCTTCCGTGCCGCCCCATGCGGCGGCGACCATCGCGCGATCGAGCCGGCGCCTGGGATCGAAGATGCCGGGCGTATCGACCAGCAGAAGCTGCGCCTCGCCCTCGATCGCCACGCCCATCAGCCGGGTGCGCGTCGTCTGCGCCTTGGGGCTGACGATCGCCACCTTCTGCCCGACGAGCGCGTTGACCAGCGTGGACTTCCCCGCATTCGGGGCGCCGACGATCGCGATCAGGCCGCAGCTTTGGGTCATGATTCCTGCTTTCCGTTCATTTCGGGGAGGGGCGTCACCCCAATTTCCCCAGCAGCGCGCGCGCCGCGGCCGTCTCGGCTTCCTGCTTGCTTCCGCCTTCGGCCATCGCCTCGGCCAGCTTCGGGATCACGGCCTTCACCGTGAAGCGCGGGGCGTGGCCGGGGCCGGAGCGGTCGATTATCTCATAGACGGGCGGCTTGCGCTGGTGCGCCGCCGCCCATTCCTGAAGCGCGGACTTGGGGTGCTGGGGCGCGGCGAGGTCCGCGGTGATGCGCGGCCCCCACAAGCGGCGGATCGTGGCGCGCGCCGCCTCGAGCCCGGCGTCGCGATAGAGCGCGCCGAGCAAAGCCTCCATCACGTCGCCCAGCACATTGTCGCTGTCGCTCGCGCCATCGTCGCGCGCCTGCTTGCCGAGGCGGAGCCGCGCGGGCACGCCGATCTCGCGCGCCATTTCCGCGCATACCGCCCCCGTCACCAGCGCGTTGAGGCGTTTCGAGAGCGCCCCCTCCGGCTCGCCCGGGAATCGCTCATAGAGCCATTCCGCCATCGCCAGCCCCAATACGCGATCGCCGAGGAACTCCAGCCGCTCGTAATTGGCGTCGGATCGGCTGCCGTGGGTCAGCGCGCGCTCGTAATCGGCGAGCGCGGCGGGGCGGTGGCCGAGCGCCGTCTCCACCCAATGCGCGAGATTGTCGGAAGCGCTCAGAATCCGCCTCCGATCCGGCTCCAGCGCGCCGCCGTGAACCAGGTCCACGGCAGGAACCAGTTGGCGGAGCCGTCGGTGGACCAGAACAGGATCACCGCCTTGCCCTCGATATTCTCCATCGGGACATAGCCGAAGCCGCCCGACGCCTGGCTGAAGCGGCTGTCTTCCGAATTGTCGCGATTGTCGCCCATCAGGAAGACGTGGCCGGCGGGCACGGTGAACAACTCGGTATCGTCCGCGATCGTCTGCCCCATGTCCAGCACCTCATAGGACCGGCCGTTCGGCAGCGTCTCGCGGAAACGGGGATAGCGGCAGACGGGCTTGCCGTCCGCCACATCCTGGAATTGCGCGGCGCATTTCTCCGGCCCGTAATTGGGGGATAGCGGCAGGACGAAATCGGCGATCCGCTGCTTCGGCACCGCGCGGCCGTTCAGGATCAGCACGCCGCCTTTCATCTGTATGGTATCGCCCGGCAGGCCGATCACGCGCTTGATGACGTCATGGTCGTTCGCGGGCGGGCCACGGAACACCACCGTGTCGCCGCGCGCCGGATCGCGGCCGAGCAGCCGCCCCGGAATCGGCGGAAAGCCGAAGGGCAGGGACCAGCGCGAATAGCCGTAGTTCCATTTGGAGATGAACAGATAGTCGCCGATCAGCAGCCGGGGCAGCATCGATTCGGACGGGATCGAGAAAGGCGCGAACAGGAAGCTGCGGAACAGCCACACCACGATCGCCAGCTTCACGAGGAAGCGCAACGTGTCTCCCGTCTCCGATCTTTTGCGTGTGGGCGCGGCGCTGCTCGGCTTGCCGATCGGCTGCGGGATATCGTCGGGCGGGGTGTCCTGTTCGGCCATAAGCGCCGGCGTCGCCCAAGCCCGCCCGCGCGTCAAGCCGCTGGCGCAAGGAACATGGCGGGAGTAACGGCGTTCGACCCCTTTCTTGCAGGATGACGGACATGGCGGACTGGTCGACGATCGAGGCGTTGCCGCGGAAGAAGCTGACGCAATTGTTCGCGGAGGATTCGGGCCGGCTCGCGCGGCTTTCGCTCGACGTGGCGGGCATCCACTTCGATTTCTCCAAGACCCATCTGACGGCGGAGATGGTCACGGCGTTCGAGGTGCTGGCGAAGGCGAGCGACCTTGCCGGCAAGCGCGAGGCGATGTTCGGCGGCGCCAACATCAACGTCACCGAGGACCGCCCGGTCGAGCACACCGCCGAGCGCGGCGAGGGCAATGCCGAAAGCGTGGACCGTGCGCGCGGCTATCACGCGCGGATGCGGGCGCTGATCGACGCGATCGAGGCCGACGCCTTCGGCCCGGTGCGTTATATCCTGCATGTCGGGATCGGCGGATCGGCGCTCGGGCCGCATCTTCTGGTCGATGCGCTGGGGCGCGATTCGGACCGCTATGAGGTGGCGATCGTCTCGAACGTCGACGGCATGGCGCTGGAGGACGTGTTCGACCGCTTCGATCCGGCGACCACCCTGCTGGTCGTCGCCTCCAAGACCTTCACCACCACCGAGACGATGATGAACGCCGAAAGCGTGATCGGCTGGATGACCGAGCATGGCGTGGAAGACCCCTATGGCCGCGTCGTCGCGCTGACCGCCAGCCCGGACAAGGCGATCGAATGGGGCGTGGACGAAACCCGCGTGCTGCCGTTCAGCGAGGGCGTGGGCGGGCGCTATTCGCTCTGGTCGTCGATCGGTTTCCCGGCGGCGATCAAGCTGGGGTGGGACCAGTTCGAGGAATTGCTGGAGGGCGCGGCGGAGATGGACCGTCACTTCCGCCTCTCCGCGCTGCACGAGAACGCCCCCGCGCTCGCCGCCTTCGCGGACCTCTATTACACGCAGGTCCGCCGCGCCGAGACGCGCGCGCCCTTCGCCTATGACGAACGGCTGCGGCTGCTGCCGAGCTACCTCCAGCAGCTCGAGATGGAATCGAACGGCAAGGGCGTGACGGTGGATGGCAAGCCGGTGACATATCCCACCGCCGCGATCACATGGGGCGGGGTCGGCACCGACGCGCAGCATGCGGTGTTCCAGTTGCTGCATCAGGGCACGCATCTCGTGCCGGTCGAGTTCCTGTGCGTGATCGAGCAGGGGGACACCCTGCCGGAAGACCATCACCGGATGCTGCTGCTCAACGCCTTCGCGCAGGGCGCGGCGCTGATGCAGGGCAAGGCGAACCCGGACGATCCGGCCCGCGCCTATCCGGGCGACCGGCCCTCATCGACCTTGCTGCTCGACCAGCTCGACGCGCGGACCCTCGGCGCGCTGATCGCCTTCTATGAGCATCGCGTGTTCGTGAACGGCGTGCTGCTGGACATCAATTCCTTCGACCAGTTCGGCGTGGAGCTGGGCAAGGAGATGGCGAAGGCGGCGGCGAAGGGGGGGGGGACGTTCGATCCCTCCACCGACGACCTGATCCGGCGGGCGGGGCTAGCGTGAGCGCGCGCGGATCTCTATGTGTATAACTCTGCGGAGTTATACACATGCGGACCAATATCGAAATCGACGACGCCTTGATGGCCGAGGCGATGACCATGCTCGGTGCAAAGACCAAGCGCGAGGCGGTGGAAACCGCGTTGCGCGACGCGGTGCGCATCAAGCGGCAACTTCGCGCGATCGAGGGCCTTCGCGGCATCGGCTGGGAGGGCGATCTCGACGCCATGCGCACCGATAAGCCACTGCCCGAATGGCGCTGATCCTTGTCGACAGCAGCGTCTGGATCGATCTGCTGCGCGACGTGCCGACAGTGCAGACGATGGCCGTGCGGCAGCTTGTCGTGTCCGGCCATCGCCTGCTCCTCGGCGATCTCGTGCTGACGGAGGTGCTGCAAGGCACCCGTAGCGAGCGTGCTTTCGGCAAGGCCCATGCCTTTCTGTCCGATTTCGATTTCCGTGCAATTGCCGACAGGCAGGTCTCGGTTGCGGCCGCGCGCAATTATCGCAAGCTGCGCGAACGTGGCGTTACGATCCGCAAGACGATCGACACGCTGATTGCCACGCGCTGCATCGTCGATGGCATTCCGCTGCTTTACAGTGATCGGGATTTTGATCCTTTCGTCGAGCATCTCGGCCTCATATCTGCACTCGAAATCGCTCGCGGAGGCATCTGAATGTCCGACTATGATTATGACCTGTTCACCATCGGCGCCGGTTCCGGCGGGGTGCGCGCCAGCCGGGTGGCGGCGGCGCATGGCGCGCGCGTGGCGGTGGCGGAGGAATATCGCGTCGGCGGCACCTGCGTCATTCGCGGCTGCGTGCCGAAGAAGATGCTGGTCTATGGCGCGCATTTCGCGGAGGACCTGAAGGACGCGCGCCGCTTCGGCTGGCAGGTGCCGGAAGACTGCGTGTTCGACTGGAAGACGCTGCAGGCCAATGTGCTGGCCGATGTCGACCGGCTCAACGGCGCCTATACGCACACACTCGAAACGAACGGGGTGGAGATCATCCACCAGCGCGCCACCATCTCCGGCCCGCATGAGGTGACGCTGGCGGACGGCACGAAGAAGACGGCCGGGACGATCCTGATCGCCACCGGCGCGCGTCCGCACGTGCCCGATTGCCCCGGCCACGAACATGGCATCACCTCCAACGAGGCGTTCCATCTGGAGGCGATCCCGAAGCGCGTGCTGATCGCGGGCGCGGGCTATATCGCCAACGAGTTCGCGGGCATCTTCCACCAGTTCGGCGCGCATGTGATCGTGATGAACCGGTCGAAGGAGATCCTGCGCGGCTACGACCAGCAGATCCGCGACCGGTTGCTCCAGATCAGCATCATGAAGGGGCTGGAGTTCCGCTTCGACGCGAAGTTCGAGAAGATCGGGAAGAACGCGGACGGAAGCCTCACCGTCCACATGTCCGGCCATGAGCCGGCGGAGGTGGATTGCGTGATGTTCGCCACCGGCCGCCTGCCCAATACCGAAGGGCTTGGGCTGGAAAGCGCCGGCGTGGAGCTGGACGGGAGGGGCGCGGTGAAGGTGGACGCGGACAATCGCACCACCTGCCCCTCGATCTATGCCGTGGGCGACGTGACCGATCGCATCCAGCTCACGCCCGTGGCGATCCGCGAGGGGCAGGCCTTCGCCGACAACCTGTTCGCGGGTGGCGACGTGCGGGTGGAATATGACAATGTGCCCAACGCCTGCTTCAGCCACCCGCCCATCGCTGGCGTGGGGCTGACGGAATCCGAGGCGCGGCGGACCTTGGGATCGGTGAAGGTCTATTCCTCCGATTTCCGGCCGATGAAGAACGTGCTGGCGGGCCGCGACGAGCGATCGCTCTACAAGATGATTTGCGATGCGGAGACGGATCGCGTGGTCGGCATCCACATGATCGGGCCGGACGTGGCGGAGATCATCCAGGCGGCGGCCGTCGCCGTGAAGGCGGGGCTGACCAAGGCGCAGTTCGACGCCACCGTTGCGCTCCACCCGACGATGGCAGAGGAACTGGTGCTGCTGAAATAAGGCCGCGCGGGCTTGTCTCCATGCCCCAAGGGTCTATTGCGCACCGCAACCAATCCGATAGCGAAGAAGCGAGCGAGCAATGGCTGACGAATTCGACTTTGACGTGCTGGTGATCGGCGCTGGCCCCGGCGGCTATGTCGCGGCGATCCGCGCGGCGCAGCTTGGCCTGAAGACCGCCTGCGCCGAATCGCGCGAGACGCTGGGCGGCACCTGCCTCAACGTGGGCTGCATCCCGTCCAAGGCCATGCTCCACGCATCGGAATATTATGACGCCGCGGCCAATGGCGCGTTCGCCAAGCTCGGCATCAAGGTGACGCCGGAGCTGGATCTCGACACGATGCACGGCCAGCGCAAGGATGCCGTGAAGCAGCTCACCGGCGGCATCGAATATCTGTTCAAGAAGAACAAGGTGACATGGCTGAAGGGCCGCGCCAGCTTCGAGGATGCGCACCGCGTGTCGGTGGGCGGGCAGAGCGTCTCGGCGAAGAACATCGTCATCGCCACCGGCTCCTCCGTCACGCCGCTGCCGGGCGTGGAGATCGACCAGAAGGTGGTGGTCGATTCCACCGGCGCGCTGGAGCTGCCGAAGGTGCCGGAGCATATGGTCGTCATCGGCGGCGGCGTGATCGGGCTGGAGCTTGGCTCGGTCTGGCGGCGTCTGGGCGCGAAGGTGACGTGCGTCGAGTTCCTCGACCAGATCCTGCCGGGCTTCGACGGCGAGGTGCGCAAGGAAGCGAACAAGATCTTCAAGAAGCAGGGCATCGAATTCCGGCTCGGCACCAAGGTGACGGGCGTGAAGGTCGATGGCGGCAAGGCCACGCTGACGCTGGAGCCGGCCGCCGGCGGCGAGGCGACCACGCTGGAGGCGGATTGCGTGCTGGTGTCGATCGGCCGCAAGCCGAACACCGACGGCCTCGGGCTGGACAGGATCGGCCTCGTGACCAACCAGCGCGGGCAGATCGAGACGGATCACGATTTCCGCACGGCGGTTTCCGGCGTCTGGGCGATCGGCGATGTCATCCCCGGCCCGATGCTGGCGCACAAGGCGGAGGACGAAGGCATTGCGGTCGCGGAGAATATCGCGGGCCAGCACGGCATCGTGAACCACGACGTGATCCCTTCGGTGGTCTATACCTGGCCGGAGATCGCGGGCGTCGGCCTCACCGAGGAAGCGGCGAAGGAGCGGGGTGAGGTAAAGGTCGGCAAGTTCCCGATGCTCGCCAACAGCCGCGCCAAGACCAACCACGAGCCGGACGGCTTCGTGAAGGTGATCGCGGACGCGAAGACCGATCGTGTGCTCGGCGTGTGGATCATCGCCAGCGTCGCGGGCACGATGATCGCGCAGGCCGCGCAGGCGATGGAATTCGGCGCGACGAGCGAGGATATCGCCTACACCTGCCATGCGCACCCGACGCACAGCGAGGCGATCAAGGAAGCGGCCATGGCGGTGACAGGCAAGCCGATCCATATTTAACTGCAAGTTAAATATGGATTCTCCCCGGCTTGCCCGGCCGGCGGCGCGGCTTTGTCGCGACGGGTGTCCACCCTCCCCCCGGTAGGGGCCGGTGTTCCATAACCAACCGTCACCCCGGCCTTGTGCCGGGGGCCACCGGGAGGCAGGCGAGGGACAAGAGGTTCAGGCGTAACCGCTT
>JAYRJH010000064.1:0-10465 GCA_041906415.1 Sphingomonas sp.
GCCCCGAACGGCCCGCCACTGCCGATGGAGCGATAACCCGGCAAGGCCGCGGCGGTGCCCGCCGTCACCCGCCTCGCGTCATAGCCTCTCGCGGCGCAGAAAGCGGAGACCGTCGTCGGCAACGCTTCAGGCGCAGTCGCGACATCCGATGCGCGCCCTGCCGGCCAGCGCAGGACCAGGTGACCGTCGTTGAAACGTTCGATCAACCTGTCCAGCACCCGGCGCGCATCCGCATCGTCATGGCTCTTGCGGATCGCGTCAGCGGCACGACCGAACCACTGATCGAGCGAAACCTCGCGTTCCCCCGTCAACCAATCGAGATTGGGATAGTCGCGCGCGATCGCGGCGCGCATCTGCGCGAGGTCATCCAGCCATGGAGCAGGATTCCATGCAGACGATGCTGCCGGCGACAGGCAGGCCGCAACCAACAGGAACGCGATCCTCGCCCACCGCCGCATATGGCGCCCCCAAACAAAACGGGCGCCGCTCCTTCGCGACGCCCGCTTCCTCATCCCACCAGTGCGAAGATCACGCCGCGTCGCCAGCCTTCATCTTCGCATTCTCGGCATAGACGCGGATCGGTTCCTTGCGGCCGTCCACCACGTCCTTGTCGATCATCACCTCGTCCACGCCTTCCATGCCGGGCAGGTCGAACATCGTGTCGAGCAATATGCCCTCGAGGATCGAGCGCAGGCCGCGCGCGCCGGTCTTGCGCTCGATCGCCTTCTTGGCGACCGCGACCAGAGCGTCGTCGGTGAAGCCAAGCTTCACCTCCTCCATCTCGAACAGCTTCTGATATTGCTTGACCAGAGCGTTCTTCGGCTCGGTGAGGATCTTCACCAGCGCCGGCACGTCGAGATCCTCCAGCGTCGCGACCACCGGCAAGCGGCCGACGAATTCGGGGATCAGGCCGAACTTGAGCAGGTCTTCCGGCTCGGTCTGGCGCAGATATTCGCCCGTCCGTTTCTCCTCGGGCGCCGCCACATAGGCGCCGAAGCCGATCGACTTGCCCTGGAGGCGATCGCCGATGATCTTCTCCAGCCCGCTGAACGCGCCGCCGCAGATGAACAGGATGTTCGTCGTGTCGACCTGCAGGAACTCCTGCTGCGGATGCTTGCGGCCGCCCTGCGGCGGAACGCTGGCGGTGGTGCCCTCCATCAGCTTGAGCAGAGCCTGCTGCACG
The DNA here is from genome assembly GCA_041906415.1 of Sphingomonas sp. Classification (GTDB taxonomy): domain Bacteria; phylum Pseudomonadota; class Alphaproteobacteria; order Sphingomonadales; family Sphingomonadaceae; genus Sphingomonas. The sequence goes on from JAYRJH010000064.1 coordinate 1,184, forward strand.
CCCTCGCCCGACACGTCGCGGGTGATCGAGGGGTTCTCGGCCTTGCGGCTGATCTTGTCGATCTCGTCGATATAGACGATGCCGCGCTGCGCCCGCTCGACGTTATAGTCCGATGCCTGGAGCAGCTTCAGGATGATGTTCTCCACATCCTCGCCGACATAGCCCGCCTCGGTGAGCGTGGTCGCGTCGGCCATGGTGAACGGCACGTCGAGGATGCGCGCCAGCGTCTGCGCCAGCAGCGTCTTGCCGCAGCCGGTGGGGCCGACGAGCAGGATGTTCGACTTCGCAAGCTCCACGTCCGCGCCCTTCGCGCCGTGGTTCAATCTTTTGTAGTGGTTGTGCACGGCCACGGACAGCACGCGCTTCGCCTGCTTCTGGCCGATCACATAATCGTCGAGCACGTCGCAGATTTCCTGCGGCGTGGGGACGCCACCTTCCTTCTTCGTCACCAGCGCGGACTTGGTTTCCTCGCGGATGATGTCGTTGCACAGCTCGACGCATTCGTCGCAGATGAAGACCGTCGGGCCGGCGATGAGCTTGCGGACCTCATGCTGCGACTTGCCGCAGAACGAGCAATAGAGGGTGCTCTTGGAGTCGCCGCCGGAGAGCTTCGTCATTCAATCGATCCTTTCGCGCCTCCAATGGGGAGACGGCTTTCGGGCCGGGCATCGTAACCCGGCCCGTCGCGAAACGGCAATGCCTGAAAATGCCCGATGGTTCAGGCGGCTGCCGAAACTTCTTCCGCGGGCGCCGGGCGCTTGTCGAAAACCTCGTCGACAAGGCCGAATTCCTTGGCCTCCTCGGCGGACATGAACTTGTCGCGATCCATCGCGCGCTCTATCTCCTCCAGCGGCTTGCCGGTGTATTTCGCGTAGAGCGAGTTGAGGAAATGCCGCATCCGCAGGATCTCGCGCGCCTGGATCTCGATGTCGGCGGCCATGCCCTGCGCCCCGCCCGAAGGCTGGTGGATCATGATCCGCGCGTTGGTGAGCGCCACGCGCATCCCCGGCTCGCCGGCAGCGAGCAGGAACGAGCCCATCGACGCCGCCTGCCCCATGCAGAGCGTGCCGACGCGCGGGCGGATATATTGCATCGTGTCATGGATCGCCATGCCCGCCGTGACGACGCCGCCCGGCGAGTTGATGTACATGAAGATGTCCTTCTTCGGATTTTCCGATTCGAGGAACAGCAGCTGGGCAGAGATCAGGCTGGCCATGCCGTCCTCGACCGCGCCGGTGACGAACACGATTCGCTCGCGCAACAGGCGCGAGAAGATGTCGAACGAGCGTTCGCCCCGATTCGACTGTTCGATGACGATCGGCACGAGGCCCGCTTCGGTCTGCCGCAGGCCTACGCCCGCGCTGGCCAGCTTGCCCGCGAAATCGCCTGTGTCGAACGGATTGTGCATGGAAGACTCTCTTTGCGTGATGGAGCGCCAACATCGGCGCTCCGGCGGGCTTGTTCAAGCCCCGCGTGAAGGCGCGCGATGGGCAAGATAGGCGAGCCGCCGCATCTCCAGCCGCCCGCGCACCACCGTATCGAGGATCAGGCCGGTGAAGCCATTGAGCGCGGCGAGGATGGTGAGGCCCGTCACCAATATGGCCGTGGGAAAACGCGGCACCAGCCCTGTCTGGCTGTAGGTGACGACCAGCGGGGCGGCGAGCACCAGCGCAAGCGCCAGCAGGAGCGCGCCGATCGCGCCGAAGAACCACAGCGGCCGCTCGATACGGTAGAGCGTGACGATCGTGTTGAGGATGCGCCAGCCGTCGCGATATGTGGAGAGCTTCGAGGTGGAGCCTTCCGGGCGCGCGAAATAGGGCGTCTCGATCTCCGCCACCGGCATCTTCAGTTCCAGCGCGTGGACGCTGATCTCCGTCTCGATCTCGAAGCCGGCCGACAGCACGGGGAAACTCTTCACGAATCGTCTTGAGAATACCCGATAACCGGAGAGGATATCGGTGAAACTCCGTCCGAACAGGCGCGCCAGCATGCCCGTCAGCAGCGCATTGCCGAAACGATGCCCGCGCCGATAGGCCTCGGTCGCCTCGCCGACACGGCTGCCGACCACCATGTCGAGCTGCTCGTCCAGAACGCGCGCCACAAGCGCGGGAGCGGAAGCCGCGTCATAGGTCGCGTCGCCGTCCGCCATCACGTAAATGTCCGCGTCCACATCGGCGAACATGCGCCGCACCACCGCGCCCTTGCCCTGGATACGCTCGCGCCGGACGATCGCCCCGGCGGCGCGCGCCACCTCCGTCGTGCGGTCGCGCGAATTGTTGTCGTAGACGTAGATCGCCGCCATGGGCAGCGCCGCACGAAAACCGGCGATCGTCTGCGCGATCGCGGCCTCTTCATTATAACAGGGCAGCAGGACGGCGATGGTGGGTTCGGTCGGCACGGACACCTCAAGTCAGAAACGGGCCGAGCCTGTCATGCCCTCCATCCTTCCCCTTATCAGGAAGGGCGGCGGCCCGACAGGCTCGATACCAGCCAATGGTTTTCACGAGGTTACGGCCGGTGCCGTTGCCGACCCGATGCTTCCGGCGGGATGCCGGAAGCGACCGGGCCGGCCGCAGGCGTTCAGCCTTCCTTCTTGACGGACGCCTTTTTGGCAGGCGCCTTCTTCGCGGCGGGCTTGGCCTCCGCGTCGTCGGCCTTGGCCTCGGCCTTCTTGGCCGGAGCCTTCCTGGCGGGCTTTTCGGCCGCTTCCTCGGACGCGGCCTCCTTAGCGGCGGTCTTCCTGGCCGGAGCCTTCTTCGCCGGCTTCGCCTCCTCCGCGTCCCCGCTCACGTCGGCTTTCTTCGCCGCGGCCTTCTTGCGCGGCTTGGGGTTGTCGTGATCGTGGGCATGGGTGCCGGTGGAGAAGCCGTCGTCGCTCTCGATCGCGGCTTCCAGCTCCTCACGGGTGGTTTCGCGGTCGGTGACTTCGGCCTTCTCGAACAGGAAGTCGACGACCTTGTCTTCATAGAGCGGCGCGCGGAGCTGGGCGGCGGCCATCGGCTCCTGCTGGATATATTCGATGAAGCGCCGCTGGTCCTCGCCGCGATACTGCTGCGCGGCCTGGCCGATCAGGCGGTTCATCTCCTGCTGCGTCACCTCGATGCCGTTCGCCTGGCCGATCTCCGACAGGAGCAGGCCGAGGCGCACGCGGCGCTCCGCGATCTTGCGATAATCTTCGCGGTCCTTCTCCAGCTCCTCCATCGCGGCCTTGGGATCGGCCTCATGGGTCGCCTCATGCTCAAGCTGGTGCCAGATCTGGGCGAACTCGGCCTCCACCATCGATGGCGGCACCTCGAAATCATGGCCAGCGGCGAGCTGGTCCAGCAGCTTGCGCTTCATATAGGTGCGGGTGAGGCCGTTATGCTCCTGCTCGATCTGGCCCTTCAGCAAGCCGCGGAGCTGCTCGAGGCTCTCGAGCCCGAGGTTCTTCGCCAGTTCCTCGTCGATCGCGCTCTCGCCGGCGACCTTCACGGACTTGACCGTCAGGTCGAAGGTAGCGTCCTTGCCGGCCAGCTCCTTCGCCGGATAATCCTCCGGGAAAGTCACCTTGATCTGGCGCTCCTCGCCGGCCTTCACGCCGACGATCTGGTCCTCGAAACCGGGGATCAGGCGGCCGGAGCCGATCTCCACCGCCATGTCGGTGCCGGTGCCGCCTTCGAAGGCCACGCCGTCCAGCGTCTTGCCGATGAAATCCACCGTCACGAGGTCGCCGGCCTTGGCCTTGTGGCTCGCCTTGGCGTCTTCCCAGCGCTTCATCTGGTCGGCGAACTTCTTGAGCTGCTCCTCGACCGCCTCCTCGGCCACGGGAACGGTGAGCCGCTCCAACTTCAGATTGTCGATCGCGGGCGTCGGCACCTGCGGCAGCACTTCAAGCGCGACCTTGATCTCCGCATCCTTGCCCGGCTCATAGCCTTCGCCCAGCTCGACCGACGGCTGCATCGCAGGGCGAAGCTGCTTGTCGGCGATCAGCGACTGCACGCCTTCCTGGATCGAGGTGTTGAGCGCATCCTGCAGCAGCGCGGGGCCGTGCATCTTGCGCACCAGGTTCGCCGGCACCTTGCCGGGGCGAAAGCCGGGCATGCGCACCTGCGGCGCGACACGCTTCAGCTCGGCATCGACCCTGCTTTCGATGTCCTTCGCCGTGATGGTCAGCGTATAGGCGCGCTTCAGCCCTTCGTTCAACGTCTCGACAGTCTGCATCATCAGCCTTCGTAAAGGTAAGGAATCCGGTTGGCTGGTGCCGCCCCGCGTCAACGCGGGGGACTGGTGCGGGCGAAGGGACTCGAACCCCCACATCTTGCGATACCGGAACCTAAATCCGGCGCGTCTACCAGTTCCGCCACGCCCGCATGGGACACCGCCGAAGCGTGCGCCTCTATACCGCCCTTGCCGCTTCGGCAAGCGGTGGGCGCGTTTCGATCCGGTTTAACGGAGAAATCGACGATATCTTCCGCGCTGGCGCGAGTGACGGGGCTCGAACCCGCGACCTCCGGCGTGACAGGCCGGCGCTCTAACCAACTGAGCTACACCCGCTTGAAAAGCGCGAGGACGGACATGATGCCACGGGCCGGAAAGGCCCCATCACCATAACCGATATCGAAAATCGCCTTCCAGCAAGGAATGGCGCGAGTGACGGGGCTCGAACCCGCGACCTCCGGCGTGACAGGCCGGCGCTCTAACCAACTGAGCTACACCCGCTTGGAAAGCGTGAGGCGCGCCAACTAGGCGGGCGATCCATGGCTGTCAACAGGCGTTGGCGAAGCTTTTTCAAATCGACGCGAACGGCGGCGATCCTGGCGCACCAGCGTGCCGTGCTCGAACAGGAATCCGGCGATATCCGGCTTGCCCGCGGCCGCCACCACCGTCTGGATGATGACGAGCAGCGGCACCGCCAGCAGCGCGCCCGGCGTGCCCCAGATCCAGCCCCAGAAGCTGATCGAGACGAGGATCAGCACCGGGCTGATCGTCAGCCTGTGCCCCACGATCAGCGGCGTGAGCACGTTCGCCTCCACCATATGGCAGCCATACATGATCCCCGGCGCGGCCAGCGCGGTCCAGACATCGCCGAAGGTCATCAGCGCACCGATCGCAATCAGCAGCGCGGCCACCACCGGGCCGAAATAGGGAATGTAGTTGAGCAACGCGACGATCCCGCCCCACATCAGCGGAGAGGGCATCCCCAGCGCATGGAGCGCGCCCGCCACCACAAGCCCGAGCGCGATGTTGATGACCGTGATCGTGCCCAGATAGGAGGACACATGGTCCACCACGTCCTGGATCACCCGCGCGGTGGCCATCGCCCCGCCGAAGCTGGTGCGGCTGGTGATCGTCCGCTCGCGCAATCGCGTCCAGCCGGACAGGAAGAAGTAAGTCACGAGGACGGCGTAGAAAAGCTGCACGATCGCCGCCGGCGCCGAGCTTGCCACCACCTCCAGGATCGTGCCCGGCTGGGTCACGGTGGCGGTCGGCGCCGGATGGAGCGGGGTCGAGGCGATCTGGCGGAGCGTGCGGTTCGCATAATGTTCGAGGCTGGAATAGAGATCGAGCAGAGGCGCGAGATTCTCCTGTATCCGCCCGATTCGCTTCGGCAGCAGGCGGAAGAAATCGATCGCGGGGAAGACGATCGCCGCCACCACGATATTGGCCGCGATCAGGAACAGCAGCACGCAGGTGAATGCGGCGAGCGGCGACGGCACCCCGCGCCTTTCCAGCCATTCCAGCATCGGGATCAGCGCGATGCCGACGACCAGCGCCACCGTGGTCGGCAGGAAAAACTCCGCTCCGGCCTTGAGCGCGAAGGGAAAGCCGATGGCCAGGCCCAGGCCGACCATCAGCGTGAGCGCGGCGAGCAGCCGATCCCGCCGCAGCGCGATCCGCGCATCCTCTATCCCGTTCGCGGTCAGCGGGAGGCCGAACGCTCCCTCGGCCGGCGGGGGCGCTGGTGGCGGGAGTTCGTTCGGAGCCATTGCCCGAGCCTAGCAACGAACAGGGAACACCGCCAGCGTCAGGCTCGCCCGCCACACCACGCTCCCCTGACGCCGTTCACGCCGCCGCGCGATCCTCGAACAGCAGCTTCAGATCGCGCTTCAGGATCTTTCCATTGGCGTTGCGCGGCAGGGTTTCGGCTGAAAAGCGGATCGCCACCGGCACCTTGAACGCCGCCAGCCGTTCGCGCACCCACGCCTGAAGCTCCGCCTCGCTCGCGGTCTTGCCGGGAGCGAGATGGACAACGGCCGCGGGCTCCTCGCCCAGGGTGCGGTGCGGCACGCCGATCACCGCGCAATCGGTGACGGCGGGATGATCGTAGAGGACGTTCTCCACCTCGCTCGAATAGATGTTCTCGCCACCGCGAATCACCATGTCCTTCGCGCGATCGACAATGTAGCAGAAACCCTCCTCGTCCAGCCGCGCCAGATCGCCCGTGCGCACCCAGCCGTCGACGAAAGTGGCTGCGGTGGCCTCGGGCTTGTTCCAATAGCCCTTCACGATCATCGGCCCGCGCGCCCACAATTCGCCGACCTCTCCCACCGGAAGCTCGCGCTCGCCCTCCGGGTCCATGATCTTCAGGTCCGCCACCGCGACGGCCGGGCCGCAGCTTTCGGGGCGGTGGAGATAGTCTTCGGCGAGATGCGTCGTGACGGTGGCTGTGGTCTCCGTCATGCCCCAGCCGTTGCCGGGGAACGCCTTCAGCTCGGTCGCGATCTTGCGCACCAGTTCCGGCGCGGAGGGCGCGCCGCCATAAGCGATCGACTCGAGGCTGGAGAGATCGAAGCGGTGCCGCTCCGGATGCTCCAGTATCTGCCACGCGATCGTCGGCACGCCCCCGGTGGAATTGACGCGCTCGCGCTCGATGATCTCCATCGCGCGGACCGGCTCGAACTTGCGCATGTAGATGGTGGTGTTCCCCGCCGCCATCGATCCCATCAGCCCGGCGGAAAGCGCGGTGGCGTGGAACAGGGGAATCACCGTCAGGCCCACCTTGCGCGCCGGCTCCGGCAGCGGCTGCCCGCGGCGCAGGAAGGTTCGCGCGCCGGAATAGCCGGTGGACAGGATGTTGGTCATGAAATTGCGGTGCGTGCCCAGCGCGCCCTTCGGGTTGCCGGTGGTGCCGCTGGTGTAGAGGATCGACACGTCGTCGTCCGGCGCGAGATCCGTCTCCGGCAGATCGCGATCGGGCAGCGCCGGCCAGTCGCCGGGCCTGCCGATCACGCCCTCCAGCCGCTCCGCCCCGTCGCCCGGCGCCCCTTCCGCCCGGCTGACGAGCACACGCGCCAGCCCCGGAAGCCCCCCTCGGTGCGGCGCGATTCGCGCCCAGCGCTCCTCGTCCGCCACCAACACCTTCGCGCCGGAGTCGCTCAGGCCATAGGCAAGCTCATCGCCCGTCCACCATGCGTTCAGCGGCACCATGATCGCCCCGATCACCGCGCCCGCGAAGAAGGCGACGATCCATTCCGGCAGGTTGCGCATCGCCACCGCGACGCGATCGCCCTTCTCCACCCCATGCGCGCGCAGGTCCGCCGCCAACGCCGCGATGGCGCGGAACTGCGCCTCGTAGCTGACGCGCTCGTCCTCATAGATGGAGGCGATATGATCGCCATGCCCGCGCGACAGGCGGACGAGCGCGGCCATGTGCGGCGGCGCGTTTTTCCACACCCGCGTGGGCACGCCGCGAATCTCCACGGTCTCCATCTCGAAGCGCGTGCCGGGCGCGGTAAGAGCCGCCGTAACCTCCGCCAGCGACATGGCCGGCCACGATTGATTCTCCAAGGCGATCCTCTCCAGACTAGAAAAACGGGTTTTGTCGCAAGCGAGGTTAGGATTGATTTCCTCTCCGCTCAAGCGATAGGGCGGATGCACGATTTGAAACAGAGGTATGGAGACGGCATGAAGATCGCCAAGCCCGAGAAACTCGGCTTTGATTCCGGCCGGCTCGCCGCCATCGATCGGTTCGTGAAGGAGCGTTATATCGATTCGGGCGCCTTTCCCCACGCCCAGCTCCTGATCGCGCGCGACGGCGAGGTGGCGCATTTCTCGTCCCAGGGCGCGGCGCGCGAGGGGAAGAAGAAGGCGATCGACGAAGGCTCCCTGTTCCGCATCGCATCGATGACCAAGCCGATCACCTCGGTCGCCTTCATGATCCTGCTGGAGGAATCGAAGGTCGCGCTGGACACGCCCGTTCACCACGTGCTGCCGGAACTGAAGAACGTCGGCGTCTATAACGGCGGCGGCGCGGGCGTGCCCTTCGTGACCAGGCCGACCGACGAGCCGATGCGGATGGTGGACCTGCTGCGCCACACCGCGGGCTTCACCTATTCGTTCCAGAATCGCTCGAACATCGACGCCGCGCATCGCGAGCTGAAACTGGAGAACTGGCACGGCGGCTACGATCTCGACGGGTTCATCGCGGAACTGGGCAAGCTGCCGCTGGAATTCTCGCCGGGCACGCGCTGGAATTATTCGGTGGCGACCGACGTGCTGGGCCTCGTCGTGCAGCGCGTGTCAGGGATGAAGCTTGAGCGCTTCTTCGAGGAGCGCATCTTCAAGCCATTGAAGATGAACGACACCTTCTTCACCGTCCCCGCCGACAAGCTGGATCGGCTGGTCGATTGCTACACCTTCGTTCCCGGCAAGGGCCGCCAGATGTTCGATCGCGCGAGCGACAGCATGTGGGCCACGCCGTTCACCTTCATGTCCGGCGGGGGCGGGCTGGTTTCCAGCGCGCACGATTACAATCGCTTCTGCCAGATGTGCCTGAACGGCGGCGAGCTGGACGGGGCGCGGATCGTCGGGCGCAAGACGATCGACCTGATGACGATGAACCATCTGCCGGGCAATGCGGATCTTTCCACCATGTCCACCTCGCTGTTCAGCGAGACGCAGAACGCCGGCACCGGCTTCGGCCTCGGGTTCGCGGTGACGATCGACGTGGCGCGCTCGATGATGCCGGGATCGGTCGGCGAATATTATTGGGGCGGCATGTTTTCGACCGCCTTCTTCATCGATCCTGTGGAACGGCTTTCGATGGTGTTCATGACGCAATTGTCGCCGTCGATGCTCTATCCCGTCCGCCGCGAACTGAAGACGATGATCTATTCCGCGCTCGTCTGAGCGCATCCGAAAACGCTTCAACTGGAGAAACCTGCCATGACTTCCCCCGTCCGCACCGAACGCCACGGCGACGTGCTCGTCATCATCTCCGATTCTCCGCCGGTCAATGCGCTCGGCGCGGCGGTGCGCAACGGGCTCGAGGCCGGCGTGAAGGAAGGCATCGCCGACGGCTCG
>JAYRJH010000065.1:0-10427 GCA_041906415.1 Sphingomonas sp.
CCATGTGATGAAGGGGCTGGTGCTGAAGGGCCGGCACGAGGCGCAGGACGCGCATCTCGCCTTCGATGGCGCGGCGGCCAAGATCGAGACGCAGCTTCGCCGCTACATGCGCCGGCTGAAGGATCGGCAGGCCGACAAGGCGGCGGCGATCAACGAGGCGGCGGCCGCCAACGGCTATGACAATGCGGGCTATACCCTGTTCGCCGAGGTGGTGGACGAGGAGGATGCGAGCGACGCGCCGCTGATCGTCGCGGAGACGCGGGTGGACGTGCCGGACGCCAGCGTCTCGGATGCGGTGATGATGCTCGATCTGCGCAACACGCAGGCCCTGCTGTTCCGCAATTCGGGGACGGGGGCCTATAACATGGTCTATCGGCGCGGCGACGGCACGATCGGGTGGGTCGAGCCGCAACGGGCGCACTGAGGGGCCATAACCTTGTCATGACCAGTGACCTGAGCGACCTGCTGTCGCCCGATCTCGTACTCGTCGACGTTGCGGCGTCGAGCAAGAAAGCGCTGTTCCAGCAACTGGCTGCGGTGGCCGGGCCGGCGCTTTCGCTCGATCCCGCGACGCTGGCGGCGGCGCTTGCCGGGCGCGAGCGGCTCGGTTCCACCGGCTTCGGCGGCGGCGTGGCGATTCCGCACGCGCGCATCCCCGGCGTGGAGCGGATCGCGTTGATGGTGATGCGGCTCGCGAGGCCGATCGACTTCGCCGCGGTGGATGACGAGCCGGTCGATATCGTGGTCGCGATGTTCTCGCCCCCCGATGCCGGGGCGGAGCATCTGAAGGCGCTGGCGCGCGTGTCGCGCCGGTTCCGCGACGCGGCCTTCGTGGACAAATTGCGCGGCGCCGGCTCGCGCGATGCCTTCTACGCCCTGCTGACGGCGGACGAGGCGCGTGACGCCGCCTGACAGCGATCACGCCGGGCCGGAGGGAGCGAAGGCGCATTTCCGCGCGCTGGAATCGCTTTACGCTTCCGCGCCGATCAACCGGTTCTTTGAATCCGCGCTGGAGATTCCGGAAGGCGGGGTGTCGCGCATCCGTTTCGTGGTGGACGAACGCCATTTCCATGCGGGCGGCGCGACGCACGGCACCGCCTATTTCAAGATGCTGGACGACGCAGCCTTCTACGCCTGCAACAGCCTGGTGACGGATCGCTTCCTGCTGACCACGCAGTTCAACCTGCTGTTCACCCGTCCCCTCCCCCCCGGCCCGGTGATCGCGGAGGGGCGCTGGATCAGCGGGCATCGCCGCGTCTTCGTCGGCGACGCGCGGCTGGTCGACGCTTGCGGAGAGGAGGTGGCGCGCGGCACCGGCACCTTCATGCGCAGCCGCATTTCGCTCGGAAGCCTGCCCGGCTATCGCGCGGCGGACGGATGAGCCTGCCGACCGATATCTTGGTCTCGGCGTTGCTGCGGCGGGTGAACGATGCGGGCGGGATCGCCGTCATTCGCGCGAAAGGCGATCGGCAGGCGGGCGCGATCCTGTTCATCGACGATCATCAAGGCATTGTTCTTGAACGGGGAATCGGTGCGGATGGCCAGCGCGGGCTGATAGAGACGGGTCCGGGCGCGGCTTCCGGGGAGTCGATCGAGGATTATTGGCGGCGGCGGCGCCAGCGCGATCCCGATCTCTGGGTGGTTGCTCTGGACATCCCGCAGGCGAAACGATTCATCGCTGAAACGATCGACGTCGATTGACTCCGCTGCGTCGCAAAACCAGTAACCCGCCGTTCATATTTCAGCGTTGTGCCGAGTGCGGGTGCGATCCGTTCGGTTACGCAGTCGGGGGGGAACCCGGCCGGTCGCACGGATACGATGACGACCGCGATTCCGCGTCCCAACCGCATATGTTTGTTGGTGCATGTCGTTTCTCTCCAAGGTCGCCGTTGCGGCGGCCATGACTCTTTCGATCGCGGGCCTTGCTGTCGCCAGCAGCGCCGGGCTTGCCGCGGAGGCGCCCGCCCCGATCGCCGCGATCCCGCCTGCCATCGCGCCGCAGGCCGCAAATGTCGTTTCCGTCCCCAAGCCCATGCCCGCCATCGCGGACGTGCAGCCGGGTGACCAGATCGTTTATCCCACGCTCGCCGCCGCCGTCGCCGCGCAGCAGACGCAGGGCGAAGTCAGCAAGGATCTAAGGTGCCTCGCCGGCGCGATCTATTACGAATCGAAGGGCGAACCGCTTGCCGGCCAGCTTGCCGTGGCGGAGGTGATCCTCAACCGCGCGGATTCGGGCCGTTTCGGCGGCTCGATCTGCGACGTGGTGACGCAGCCCGGCCAGTTCTCCTTCGTGCGCGGCGGCCGCGTTCCCGATATCGATCCGTCGCGCCCGGCGTGGCGCACCGCGCTCGCCGTGGCGAAGGTCGCGCTCAACGATGCTTGGGAAAGCGATGCGGGCGATGCGCTCTATTTCCACGCGCGCCGCGTCGGCCCCGGCTGGGGCCGGGAGAAGGTGGCTTCGATCGGCAATCACATTTTCTATCGCTGATCTTCCATCGGTTCACGGAATGTTCTACCAGGGCGGGGTGATCGACACCCCGCCTTTTTCATGCCCGGACGATCTTTCCCCGATGGTGGCGGCCGATGTGGCGCGCGGGGTGACGCGGATGCTGCTGCGGCATGAGCTGACGGCGATCGCGGAGGTACCGCTGGAAGGCGGGCGGCGCGCGGACCTGATGGCGATCGATGCGCGTGGCCGGATCACGATCGTGGAGATCAAGGTGTCGCGCGCGGACCTGCTGGGCGACGCGAAGTGGCAGGATTATCTCGACCATTGCGATCGCTTCTTCTGGGCGGTGCCGGCGGGGTTCGATGCCTCGCCGATCGACAGTCCGGCGTTCCTGCCGGAGCGGACGGGACTGATCGTCGCAGATCGTTATGACGCGGCGGTGCTGCGCGAGGCGCGGACCGATCCGCTCGCCGCGCATATCCGCAAGCGCTGCACTCTAGCCTTCGCCCGCCGCGCGGCGCGGCGGCTGATCGCGCTGGCGGACCCGGAGGTCGGGACAGGCGCCTGACCCTATCCTTCCAGGCTCTTCGAAGCCTGTTCGAACAAATCCTTCGACAGACCCGGCGTCGCGACGATCCGTTCCAGTTCGGCCTTCATCAGCCATGCCCGCGCCGGATCGAAGCGGCGCCAGCGGCCCAGCGGGGGGAGCAGCTTCGCCGCCGTCTGTGGGTTGATCCGGTCCAGCGCAATGAGCTGGTCGGCGAGGAAGCGATAACCGCGCCCGTCCGCCACGTTGAACGCGCGCTGGTTGACGCTGAACGCACCGATCAGGCTGCGCGCGCGATTAGGATTGGCGAGCGTGAAATCCGGATGCCCGGCAAGCTGCGCCACCGCGTCCGGCGCGTCGGCGCGGGTGGAGAGCGCCTGCGCCTGGAACCATTTGTCCAGCACCAGCGGATTGTCGGCATAGCGATTGTAGAAGATGTCGAGCGCAGCTTCCCGCTCGTCCCAGTCGCCGTTGACCAGGGTGGTGAGCGCGGTCTGACGATCGGTCATATTGTCCGCCGTCTCGAACTGGCGGAAGGCGATGGTCGCCGCATCCTGCGCGCCGCTCGCCGCGAGATAGCCGAGTGCGACGTTGCGCAGCCGTCGGACGCCCTTCGCTTCCGGGCTGTAGACATAGGGGCGGCCATCGCCATCGTCATAGGCGGCGCGCCATTGCGCGGCGAGCGACGCGCCGAGATCGCGGCGCAATGCCTCCCGCGCGGCGAAGATCGCTTCGGGATCGACGGTGGAAAGCTGGTCGCCGATGAAGCTCTCCGACGGCAGCAATACCGCCTCCGCCACGAAGGCGCGATCGAGCGCCGGGTTGCCGAGCGTGTTGGCGACCGCCGCGATCACCGCGCGATGATCCGCCCGCCCGTTGATCGTGGCCGCCACCAGGGTGTCGAGCATGAGCTGCTGCATCGCCTCGTAGCGCGCGAAGGGATCGTCGTCGTGCGCGGAGAGGAAGGCGAGATCGGCCGCCGTGCGATCGCTGTCGATGATGACGGGGGCGGAAAAGCCGCGGTTGATCGACAGCACCGGGCGCTCGCCCACGTCGTCGAAGGTGATCGTCTCGCTCGCCTTGTCGAACAGCACGAGCTGCTCGGCGGTCAGCGGCCGCCCCGTCTCCGCGCCGAACAGGCGCAGCCTGAGCGGAAGCACCATCGGCTGCTTCTCCGGCTCGCCCGGCGTGGGCGGCACATGCTGCGCCAGCCGCAGCGTGGCGCGGCCGCCGTCCTGCGCGATGCTGGCGGAAACGCGTGGGGTGCCGGCCTGCGAATACCACAAGCGAAAGCGGGAAAGGTCCACGCCGCCCGCTTCCTCCATGCAGGCCACGAAATCCTCGCAGGTGGCGGCCGTGCCGTCGAAACGGTCGAAATAGAGGTCGGTAGCGGCGCGGAATTTCGTAGGGCCGAGGATCGTCGCCATCATGCGGATCAGCTCCGCGCCCTTGTTGTAGATGGTGGCGGTGTAGAAGTTCGATATCTCGATATAGCTTTCCGGGCGCACCGGATGGGCGAGCGGCCCGGCGTCCTCCGGGAACTGGCTGGCGCGCAGGCTCCTCACGTCCTCGATCCGCTTCACCGCGGCCGATCCCTGATCGGCGGAGAAGCTCTGGTCGCGATAGACGGTGAAGCCCTCCTTCAGGGAGAGCTGGAACCAGTCCCGGCAGGTGATCCGGTTGCCGGACCAGTTGTGGAAATATTCGTGCGCCACCACGGCCGCGATCGCGTCGTAATCGTAATCGGTCGCGGTGTCGGGATCGGCGAGGATATAGCGGCTGTTGAAGATGTTCAGCCCCTTGTTCTCCATCGCGCCGAAGTTGAAATCGTCCACCGCGACGATGTTGAACACGTCGAGATCATATTCGCGGCCATAGACGCGCTCGTCCCACGCCATCGCGGCCTTGAGCGCGTCGAGCGCATGGCCGGTGCGCGGCAGGTCCGCCGCGCGCACCCAGATGCCCAGCGCCACCTCGCGCCCGGATTGCGTGACGAAGGTGCCGCGATTCACCGCGAGATCGCCCGCCACCAAGGCGAAGAGATAGGTGGGCTTGGGGAAGGGATCATGCCACTCCGCCCAGTGCCGTCCGTCCGGCAGCTCGCCCGACGCAACCGGATCGCCGTTGGAAAGCAGCACCGGGAAGCGCGCCTTGTCCGCAGTCATCCGCACGCGATAGGTGGCGAGCACGTCGGGCCGGTCCGGGAAATAGGTGATGCGGCGGAAGCCTTCCGCTTCGCATTGCGTGCAGAGATTGCCGCCGGAGGCGTAGAGGCCCATCAATTGCGTGTTGCGATCGGGGGCGATCTCCACCTCCGTCTCGATCACATGCGCGGCACCGGAGAGCGGCACGACCAGATCGTCGCCTTCCTGCCGCCAGTCGTTGACCGCCACGCCGTCCACCAGCACGGCGAGCGGCCTCTGCCCCGCCCCGTCCAGCCTGAGCGGCGCGTCGTGCGCGCCGTTGCGGGTGACGGCCAGCCGCGCCTTCACGCGCGTGGCTTCCGGCGACAGGTCGAAATCGAGCGCGACCTCCGGCACCAGCCATTCGGGCGGGCGATAATCCTCGCGCCGGGTGATGACGGGCTGTGCGGAGGCGGTCCGGGTATCGATCATCCCGTGAATATAAACGCGGCGGGCGGAGGTTCCATCGAAACCTTGCGTGGGATAGGCGGATGGAGATGAAGGCATCCCACCTGCTGCTCGTTGCGCTCCTCCCGCTTTCCGCCACGCTTGCCGCGCAGGATGCGCCGGCGGACCGGCAAGCGGCGATCGAGGCGCATGTCCGCTTCCTGGCGTCCGACGCGATGAAGGGGCGGGAGGCGGGGAGCGGCGAATATGACATCGCCGCGCAATATGTCGCCGCGCGCTTCTTCGCCGCCGGGCTGAAGCCGGGCGGGGACGCGGGCTATCTCCAGACCGTGCCGCTGGTCCGCTACCGGACGGAGGGGGAGAGCCGCGCCACCCTTTCGCGCGGCGGGCGGAGCGAGACACTGGCGGCAGGAAGCGACTATGCCGCCATCCCCGATCCCATGCGCGCGAAGGTGTCGGTCGACGCGCCCGTGGTGTTCGCCGGCTATGGCACGGATTTCGATCGGCTGGACGTTGCCGGGAAGATCGTCGCGGTGCTGCCCGGCGCGCCGCGCACGCTCAATTCGGAGGTGCGGGCATATCTCGGCAGCGTCTCCACCAAGGCGCGGGCGGCGGCGGCGCGTGGGGCGGTGGGCGTCATCCAGCTTCCCGCGCCGGGCAAGGCGCGCCCGCTCCCCACCATGCGCCCGCGCATGACATGGGCGGAGCCGGATGGCGCGGGCCATGCCGATGCGCCGATCCCGATCCTCGCGAGCTTCAGCGAGGCAGGCGCGCGCAAGCTGTTCGCCGGCGCGCGCGTTTCATGGGATGCGAAGACGCCCCGCGCGGGGGCGCTGCCCGTGCGGCTCGCGTTCGAGAGCGGCAACGCCTTCGAGGCGGCGCGCTCCGCCAATGTGATCGGCGTGCTGCCCGGCAGCGACCCCGGGTTGGCGGACGAGGTGCTCGTGCTCTCTGCCCATCTCGATCATATCGGGATCGGGGCGCCGGATGCGAAGGGCGATACGATCAACAACGGCGCGCTCGACGATGCGATCGGCATCGCCAGCCTGATCGAGGAAGCGCGACGCTTCCGCGAGAAGGCCCCGCGCCGCACGATCATGTTCGTCGCCTTCACGGCGGAGGAGAAGGGGCTGATCGGCAGCAGCTGGTTCACCGCGCATCTGCCGCAGGGCCGCCGCGTGGTGGCGGACGTCAATCTCGACATGCCGATCCTCACCTATCGCTTCCAGGACATGGTGGCGTTCGGCGGCGATCGTTCCACGCTCGGCCCGGTGATCGCGCGGGCGCTGGCCGGGATCGGGGTGACGCTCTCGCCCGATCCGATGCCGGACGAGGCGATCTTCGTGCGATCGGATCATTTCAACTTCGTGCGGCGGGGCATACCGGCGGTGTTCCTGTGGCCGGGGCCGAAGGGCGAGGGCAAGGCCGCGACCGACGATTTCATGAAGAATCGCTACCACAAGCCGTCCGACGATCTCTCGCAGCCGATCCTGTGGGATCAGGCGGTGCGCTTCGTCGACGCGAATTACCGCATCGCGCGCGAGATCGCGGACGCCGATGCGCCGCCGGTGTGGAACAAGGGCGATTATTTCGGGATGCTGTTCAAGGGGCCGATGGCGCGATGATCTTCATCTTCGGCATGGGCTATGCCGCGCGCGCGATCGCCGCCGCGAGCGGCAGGCCCGTGCTGGGGACGACCCGTGACGGACGCGACGGCACGATCCGATTCGACGATGCCGAAACGGTGTGCAAGGGGCTGGCGGCGGCGAGCCACGCGCTTTCGAGCGTGCCGCCGGACGAGACGGGCGATCCCGTGCTTGCCCGTTATGGCGATGCGATCGGCGGGCGGTGGCTCGGCTATCTTTCGTCGACCGGCGTCTATGGCGACACCGGCGGCGCGTGGGTGGACGAGAGCGCGCCCATCGGCGGCGGGCGGCGCGAGGCGCGGGCGGCGGCGGATGCGGCGTGGCTGGCGCGTGGCGCGCGGGTGTTCCGGCTGCCGGGAATCTACGGGCCGGGGCGCTCGCCGCTCGACCGGCTGCGTTCCGGCGCGGCGCGGCGGGTGGATGCGCCGGACCAGGTGTTCAGCCGGGTGCATGTCGCCGATATCGCGCGTGGCGTGATCGCCGGACTCCATGCGCCGGCGGGGGCGTATAACCTCGCGGACGACCTGCCGGCGGGGCAGGATGCGGTGCTGGCCTATGGCTGCGCCCTGCTCGGGCTGCCCCTGCCTCCGGTAGCGGCGCTGGCCGATCTCTCCCCGGCGGCGCGGGAATTCTACAGCGAGAACCGGCGTATCGCGAACGGCAAGGCGAAACGTGTGCTGGGCTGGAGGCCGCTCTATCCCGATTATCGCGCCGGCCTGCGCGCGGTGAGCGCGATCACCAGCCCCACGCCCGCCAGCGCGCCGCCGCCGATCGCCAGCGCGGACCATCGATAGCCCTCGAACAGGGTGGAGAGCAGCATCGCGATCACCGGCACGATCACGCTGGAATAAGCCGCCTTGGCCGGGCCGATCACGCGTATCACATTGAAATAGAGCGGGAAGCAAAGCGCCGACGCCGCCAGTCCGAGATAGAGGATGCCCGCGACATAGCCGATGCGCCATTCGAATGTCGGCGGGCCGGTCGTCGCCCATGCCCAGCAAGCGTCCAGCCCGGCGCCGATCAGCATCGCCGCCGCGAGGATCGCGATCATCGGATAGCGGCGGGCCAGCCGCGTCGCCTGCATCACATTGGCGGTGGAGGCGAACAGGATCGCGCAACAGGTGAGCGCGATCCCGGTCAACGCCGATTGCGGCCCGTGCGGATCGCTTCTGGCCTCGTTGATGAAAAGCAGCACCACCCCGGCCATGGCGACGACCGAGCCGGCCATAAGCTGCCGCCCCAGCTTCTGGCCTAAGAAAATCCTTGAGAACAAGGCGTTGGGCACCAGCAGCAGCGCGAACACCACCGCCACCAGCCCGGAGGTGATATGCTGTTCCGCGCGATAGACGAAGTTGAAGTTCAGCACGAACTGCGCCGTCCCGATCGCCGCGGCGAAGCCCCAGCCCCGCGCGTCGAAATCGAACCGCTCGCCCGTCACCTTCGACCAGACCAGCAGGGTGAGGCCGCCGGCGAGAAAACGATAGCTGACGGACCAGCTCGCCGGCACCACCGCGATCTGGTCGCGGATCACCAGCCACGTCGATCCCCAGATCAATGTGACGATGGCGAACGGGATCAGGATCGCGGCGCGCGTGGAATTGGGGCGAATCGAATCGTTCAAGTCTTTGCCCCCGCCGCCGATGCTCGCAGCCGCTCTAGCCACCCGCCGCGTCAAATCAATCGCGCGGTGGGAGAGATTCCGGCGGCGGCGCGCGATCGGGCGCGCGTGGCGGCGGAGGCGCATTGTCGCGCGGGCGGTTGATCGAGACCGCGCCGTCCTGCCCGATCTTCAGGTCGATCCCCATGTTCCTGAGCTGGCCCTGGATCTGCCCCTGCACCTGATCGCGGATCTGCCCCTGTGTCTGATCCGCGACGGGGGCGACGATATTGCCCAGCGCATCGTCGATCGCGGCTTCGGGATCGATCTCCTCCGGTTCCGGGGCCTTCACCACGGGCTGGAGATCGAGCGCGGAGACCATGAAGTTGCGCCATATCTGCGCGGGGATGCCGCCGCCGTGCAGCCCCGGATTGGGCGTGTTGTCGTCATTGCCGACCCATACGCCGACCACCAGATCGCCTGCGAAGCCGATGAACCACGCGTCGCGCCCGCTCTGCGACGTGCCGGTCTTGCCATAGGCCGGGATCGACAGGGCGGCCGCGCGGCCGGTGCCGCGAAGCGTGGCGGCGAGCAGCTCCAGCATCTCGTCATGGATCTTGCCGGGCATCGTCTTCTGCCCGCCGGTCAATGTTTCGAGCCACGATTTGTCGCCGCTCTCCTTCAGCCCGTGCGCCTGCACCGGATAGCGGCCGCTCGCCACCCCGGCGAAGGCGGAGGTCAGCTCGAGCAGCGACACCTCCGACGTGCCGAGCGAGATCGTCGCCTCGTCCGCGATCGGCGTGGTGATGCCCAGATCGCGCGCGGCGCGGATCACGTTCTTCACGCCCACGTCCTGCGTGATCCGGGCGGCAACCACGTTCGAGGATCGCTGGAAGGCGCGGCGCAGCGGAATCTTGCCGAGATAGCTGTTGTCGTCGTTCTTCGGCTTCCAGCCGGCGATTTCCACCGGCGAATCGTCCACCTCGGTCTGCGGCGTCATTCCGGCGCGCATCGCGGCGAGATAGACGAACAATTTGAAGGTCGATCCCGGCTGGCGGCGCGCCTGCGTCGCGCGGTTGAACGGGCTTTTGGCATAGTCGCGTCCGCCGACCATCGCCACCACCTCGCCCTCGCGCGTCATCGCGACGAGCGCCGCCTGCGCATGGGGAAGGCCCGCCTGACGGATCACGCGCTCGGCGGTGCCCTGCAGCTTGCGATCCAATGTGGTGCGGATCACGGCCTCGTTGCGAATCTCGCCCGCCTGATCGCGCGCCGCCGGCAGCACCCAGTCCGCGAAATAGGTGCCGCTGGGCAATTGCTCCGGCTGCTTCGCGAGCACGCGCTGCGGCTGGACGGCGGCCGCCTCCGGCTTGCTGAGGAATCCGGCATCCACCATCGCGCCGATGACCACCTTCTCCCGCGCCTGCGCGCCGTCGAGATTGGAGGTGGGGGCGAGCTTGGACGGAGCCTTCACCAGCCCCGCGAGCATCGCGGCCTGCCCCACGTTCAGCCTTTCCGGCGTGCGCCCGAAATAATGTTTCGCCGCCGCCGTCAGGCCATAGACATTGTCGCCGAAATAGGCGTTGGAGAGATAGAG
>JAYRJH010000066.1:0-10393 GCA_041906415.1 Sphingomonas sp.
AGATACTGTCGTTGGGAGGCCGGGTGGGGGAGCGGGCAGGTGCCGCTCCTCGAATAATGTCGCTCGCGCCCCGCCTCGATCTGCGCCAGTCGCAATCGCTGGTGATGACGCCGCAGCTCCAGCAGGCGATCAGGCTGCTGGCGCTCTCCAACCTGGAGATCGAGGGCGTCATCGCGGAGGAGCTGGAGAAGAACCCGCTGCTGGAAGCTTCCGCCCCCGCCGACGACGCGCCGGTCGCCGAGCGCGAGCCGGCCGAAGCGCCGCGCGAGGAGCCGGCCGGCGCGGACGAGCTGGTCATGTCCGGCGAGGCGGCGGGCGAATCGCTCGACGTGGATATCGCCGCCGAACGCTTCGACGATGCGCCCGCCGATTCGATCGGGCTGGGCGGCGCGGGCGGCGGCCTTTCGGGCGAGGATGCCCCGGACCTCGACACCTTCGCGGAAGCCGAACCGAACCTTGCCGACCATCTCGCCGCGCAGGCGGGCCATGTCCTGTCGGGCGTGGACCTGATCGTCGCCGAGCATCTGATCGACCTGATCGACGAGACCGGCTATCTCACCGCCAGCCCGATCGACGTGGCCAACCGGCTCGGCGTGCCGCTGGCGCTGGTCGAGCGGGTGCTGGGCGTGATCCAGACCTTCGATCCCACCGGCGTCGGCGCGCGCGACCTCGCCGAGTGCATCGCGCTGCAGGCGAAGGAGGCCGACCGCTACGACCCCTGCATGGCGCGGCTGATCGACCATCTCGACCTGCTCGCGCGCGGTGAGATCGCGCGCCTCAAGCGCATCTGCCAGGTCGATGACGAGGACATGGCGGACATGATCCGCGAACTGCGCGGCTATGATCCCAAGCCCGGCTGCCGCTACGGCGGGGAGCCGGCGCGGGCGGTGGTGCCGGACCTGTTCATCACCCGCACCGCCGCCGGCTGGGCGATCGAGCTGAACAATGCGACGCTTCCGCGCGTGCTGGTCAACCGGCGCTATTATGGGGAGCTTGCGCGGGGGCCGCAGGACAGGGCCTCGAAGGCGTGGCTCAGCGATTGCCTCGCCAGCGCGAACTGGCTCATCAAGGCGCTCGACCAGCGCCAGCGCACGATCATCCGCGTCGCCACCGAGATCGTGAAGCAGCAGGAAGCCTTCTTCCTGAAGGGCGTGGCGCATCTCCGCCCGCTCACGCTGCGGCAGGTGGCCGATGCGATCGAGATGCACGAATCGACCGTCAGCCGCGTCACCAGCAACAAATATCTGAGCTGCGCGCGCGGGCAGTTCGAGCTGAAATATTTCTTCACCTCCGCGATCCAGGCGGCGGACGGCGGCGACGCCGTGTCCGCGGAGGCGGTGAAATCCGCAATTCGCGCGCTGATCCAGAACGAAGGCGCGAAGGTGCTGTCGGACGATACTTTGGTCGAGCTGCTCAACGCCAGGGGCTTCGACATCGCGCGGCGCACGGTCGCCAAATATCGCGAGGCGATGGGGATCGGAAGCTCGGTGCAGCGCCGTCGGCAGAAGGCGCTGGAGGGCGTGGGCTAGGGCGCGCGCCTCACAGCGACGCGGGGGCCTCGACCGCCTCGCGCAGCCATGACGTCACCACCTGGATTCGCGGCGCCGCCTGCCCGTCGGCGTGCATCACCAGCCAGAAGGCGCGGTTGAGCGTGATATGCGGCAGCACCGGCACCAGCCGCGCGTCGCTGGCCGCGATGAAGTCGGGCAGGATGCCGATCGCCGCGCCCGCCGCGATCATCCGGTGCTGCACGTTGATGCTGGTGCTGCGCAGCCGCGCGGACAGGCCGTCATGCACCTCCGACAGATAATCGAGCTCGGGCGCATGGAGGTGCTCGGGCACATAGCCCGCCAGCACATGCCGCTCCAGCGCGGCGGCCGTATCCGGCGCGCCCGCCGCCGCGAGATAGCCGGGCGTGGCGTAGAGCCGAAGCCGGTAATCCACCAGCCGCTGCGCGATCAGCTGCCGGTTGCGCGGCCGGGCGAGCATCACCGCGATATCCGCCTCGCGTTTCGACGGGTCGAGCAGGCCGGACGCGGTGATGAGGTCGAGCCGGATGCGCGGATGCGCCGCCGCGAATCCCGGCAGGCGCGGCGCCAGCACATGCGTCGCCAGTCCCTCCGCCACGCTCAGGCGGACATGGCCCGCGACGCCCTGCGCCGCCTCTCCCTCGGTCGCGGCGGCGATGGCGGCGTCGATCGTCTCGGCATGATGAAGCAGCGCCTGCCCCGCTTCCGACAGTCTGCGCTCGCCCGCCACCGTCTCGAACAGGGGCGCGCCGATCGCGCCCTCCAGGCGCGCGAGCCTGCGCCCCACGGTGGTGGCGTCCACGCCCAGCGCCCGCGCCGCCGCCGCGATCCGCCCGGCATGCGCGACGGCGAGGAAGATGCGCAGGTCGTCCCAGTTTCTCATCAGCCCATCCGATCCTGCAAAAACGCACTGCACCCCGGCAAATTAAGCGGGTTGAGTGCATATTTGCCGCACGGCTACAACCCCGCCAACACGAATCCGACGGAGAGGCAGCCATGCGCATCATCGATCATCATATCGCCGGCCACACCGGCGGCGGCGCGGGCCGCACCGGCGACGTGTTCGATCCCAATACCGGCAAGGTGCAGGCGCGGGTGAACCTCGGCACCAGCGCCGATCTCGACCGCGCCGTCGCCGCCGCGCAGGCCGCGCAGCCCGGCTGGGCCGCGACCAATCCGCAGCGCCGCGCGCGCGTGATGTTCCGCTTCAAGGAGCTGGTCGAGGCGAACATGCAGGCTCTCGCCGAATTGCTCGCCTCCGAGCACGGCAAGGTCGTCGCCGACGCGAAGGGCGATATCCAGCGCGGGCTTGAGGTGGTGGAATTCGCCTGCGGCATCCCGCACGTCCTCAAGGGCGAATATACGCAAGGCGCCGGCCCCGGCATCGACGTCTATTCGATGCGCCAGCCGCTCGGCATCGGCGCGGGCATCACGCCGTTCAATTTCCCGGCGATGATCCCGCTGTGGATGGGCGCGGTGGCGACGGCGTGCGGCAACGCCTTCATCCTCAAGCCCTCCGAGCGCGATCCCTCGCTGCCGGTGCGGCTTTCCGAGCTGTTCCTTGAGGCCGGGATGCCGGAGGGCGTCTTCCAGGTCGTCCACGGCGACAAGGAAATGGTCGACGCGATCCTCGACCACCCCGCCATCTCGGCGGTGAGCTTCGTCGGCTCCTCTGACATCGCGCATTACGTCTATCGCCGCGGCGTGGACGCGGGCAAGCGCGTGCAGGCGATGGGCGGGGCGAAGAACCACGGCATCGTCATGCCCGACGCCGATCTCGACCAGGTGGTGGCGGATCTTTCCGGCGCGGCCTTCGGCTCGGCGGGCGAGCGCTGCATGGCGCTTCCGGTGGTCGTGCCGGTGGGCGACAGGACGGCGGACGCGCTGCGCGAGAAATTGATCCCCGCGATCGACAAGCTGCGGGTCGGCGTCTCCACCGATGCGGAGGCGCATTACGGCCCGGTCGTGACGGCGCAGCACCGCGCGCGGATCGAGCAATGGATACAGACAGGCGTGGACGAGGGCGCGGAGCTGGTGGTCGACGGGCGCGGCTTCACACTGCAAGGCCATGAGGAAGGCTTCTTCATCGGCCCGACCCTGTTCGATCGCGTCACCCCGCAGATGTCGGCCTATAAGGAGGAAATCTTCGGCCCCGTCCTCCAGATCGTCCGCGCACCCGATTTCGAGACGGCGCTCAGGCTGCCGAGCGAGCACCAGTACGGCAACGGCGTCGCGATCTTCACGCGCAACGGCCACGCCGCGCGCGAATTCGCGGCACGGGTCAATGTCGGCATGGTCGGCATCAACGTGCCGATCCCGGTGCCGGTCGCCTATCACACCTTCGGCGGCTGGAAGCGCTCGGCGTTCGGCGACACCAACCAGCATGGCATGGAAGGCGTGAAGTTCTGGACCAAGGTGAAGACCGTGACGCAGCGCTGGCCGGATGGATCGCCCGACGGCGGCAACGCATTCGTCATCCCAACGATGGGGTGACTTGATTGGCCCGCTCCTCCACCGTCATGCTGACGAAAGTCAGCATCCAGAGCCAGAAGCGTCACTGCTCGCGGCTCTGGATGCCGGGTCTGGCCCGGCATGACGTTTATGGCGGGGGCAGGGAATCGAACCCGAAATCTTCCGCCAGATCGCGCCAGAGCGGATTATCCTTCTCGATCAGCGCCAACTTCCATGCGCGACGCCAGTTCTTGAGCTGTTTTTCGCGCAGGATGGCGGATTCCATCGCCTCATGCGATTCGAACCAGACGAGGCGGCTGACATGGTAACGCTTGGTGAAACCGTCGATTTCACCGGCGCGATGCTGATGGATGCGCGCGAGCAGATTCGACGTGACGCCAACGTAGATTGTGCCATTACGATCGCTCGCGTTGATATAGACCGTCGGCTGCCTGTCCATGTCATCCATCCCCTCCGCCCCCGGACTTGACGGAAAATCGAAGCAATGACCAACCAGTTCGACCTCACCGACGAGCAGCGCGAGATCCAGGATCTCGCGCGCCGCTTCACCGCCGATCGCATCACGCCTTTCGCGGGCGAGTGGGACGAGACGCGGCATTATCCCGTCGATGTATGGAAGGCGGCCGGAGAGCTCGGCTTCGGCGCGATCTATATCGCGGAGGAATCGGGCGGGATCGGACTGGGCCGGCTGGAGGCGGCGCTCATCATGGAGGCGATGGCCTATGGCTGCCCCGCGACCAGCGCCTATGTCTCGATCCACAACATGGCGACGTGGATGATCGACCGCTTCGGCGACAAGGCGCTGAAGGACCGTTTCCTCCCCGATCTGGTCGGCATGAACCGGATCGCCAGCTATTGCCTGACCGAACCGGGTTCAGGCTCCGACGCCGCCGCGCTCAAGACGACAGCACGGCGCGACGGCGACCACTATGTGCTGAACGGCACCAAGCAGTTCATCTCCGGCGCGGGCTATAACGACATCTATGTCTGCATGGTGCGCACCGGCGAGGAGAAGGCGAAGGGCATCTCCTGCCTCGTGGTCGAGAAAGGCACGCCGGGCCTGTCGTTCGGCGCGCCGGAGAAGAAGCTCGGCTGGAACGCGTCGCCCACCGCGCAGGTGATCTTCGAGGATTGCCGCGTGCCGGTGGAGAATCGCGTCGGGGCGGAAGGCGACGGCTTCCGCTTCGCGATGGCGGGGCTGGACGGCGGACGGCTCAACATCGGCGCCTGCTCGCTCGGCGGGGCGCAGCGCTGCCTCGACGAGGCGGTGAAATATACGAAGGAGCGCCAGCAGTTCGGCACGGCGGTAGCCGATTTCCAGAACACCCAGTTCACGCTCGCCGACATGGCGACCGATCTGGAGGCCGCGCGCGCGCTCCTCTACCTCGCGGCGGCCAAGGTGAACGCCAACGCGCCGGACAAGTCGCGCTTCTCGGCGATGGCCAAGCGGCTGGCGACCGACAACGGATCGAGCATCGTCGATCGCGCGCTCCAGCTCCACGGCGGCTACGGCTATCTGCGCGACTATCCGATAGAGCGCTTCTGGCGCGACCTGCGCGTCCATTCGATCCTGGAGGGCACCAATCAGGTGATGCGGATGATCGTCGGGCGGGAGTTGACGCGGCAATGACGGGGGACCTGATCGTCGAGAAAGACGGCGCGGTCGGCCGCATCCGGCTCAACCGGCCGAAGGCGATCCACGCGCTCAACACCGCGATGTGCGAGGGCGTGCTGGAAGCGCTGGAGGTGTGGCGCGGAGACGATGCGGTGCGCGTCGTCACGATCGATCACAGCGAGGGGCGCGGCTTCTGCGCGGGCGGCGATATCCGCATGCTGGCGGAAAGCGGGGCGAAGGACGGGGCTGAGGCGCGCGCCTTCTTCCACACCGAATATCGCATGAACCACCGGCTGTTCACCTATGCCAAGGATATCGTGGCGTTCATGGACGGCATCACGATGGGCGGCGGGGTCGGCATCTCGCAGCCGTGCCGCTATCGCGTCGCGACGGAGAACACGCGGCTCGCCATGCCGGAGACGGGGATCGGGCTGTTCCCGGACGTGGGCGGCGGCTGGTATCTGTCGCGCCTGCCGGGGCGCATCGGGCAATATCTGGCGCTGACCGGGCACCGGCTGGACGGCGCGGAATGCCTCGCGCTCGGCCTCGCCACGCATTACCTGCCGGCGGAGCGTCTGCCGGAAGCCAAGGCGCGGATCGCGGAAGGGCCGCAAGCGGTCCTCAAGGCGCTGTCGGCTCCCGCGCCCGAAGCGGCGATCCTCGCGCGCCGCGCGGAAATCGACCGATTGTTCGCTTCCGACCGGCTGGAGGAGATCTTCGCCGCGCTCGCCGCCGACAACAGCGATTTCGCGCGTGAGACGCTGGCGATTCTCGAAACCAAATCGCCCCAGACGATGAAGGTCAGCCTCAAGCTCCTGCTCGACGGCAGGGCGATGCCGACCTTCGAGGATGAGATGCGGCAGGAATATGCGGTCGGCAGCCGCGTCGTGCAGCGCCACGATTTCCTCGAAGGCGTGCGCGCGGTGATCGTCGACAAGGACAATGCGCCGAAATGGAACCCGCCGACGCCGGATGGGGTGAGCGACCATCTGATCGACCAGATCTTCGCGCCGCTGCCCGATGCCGAGGCGTGGACGCCGCAATGACGGAGACAAGACAGATGCCAGATTACGCCAATATCCTCGTCGAGCAGCGCGGGCCGGTGACGCTCGTCACGCTCAACCGACCGCAGGCGCTGAATGCGCTCAATTCGGACGTGCTGGCAGACCTGTCCGCCGCGTTCGGCGCTTATGACAAGGATGAGGGCCAGCGCTGCCTCGTCCTCACCGGCGCGGGCGAGAAGGCGTTCGCGGCCGGCGCGGACATCAAGCAGATGGCCGACATGGCGGCGGCGGATTTCTTCCTCCAGGATTTCTTCGCCGGCTGGCAGACCGGGGTGGTCGCCACGCGCAAGCCGTGGATCGCCGCCGTCAACGGCTTCGCGCTGGGCGGCGGGTGCGAGCTGGCGATGATGGCGGACTTCATCATCGCCGCCGACACCGCGAAGTTCGGCCAGCCGGAGATCAAGCTCGGCGTCGCGCCCGGCATGGGCGGATCGCAGCGGCTGACCCGCGCGATCGGCAAGGCCAAGGCGATGGAGATGTGCCTCACCGGCCGGATGATGGGCGCCGACGAGGCGGAGCGCGCCGGACTGGTCGCCCGCGTCGTGCCGCTCGCCTCGCTGGTGGAGGAGGCGATGAAGACCGCCGAGACGATCGCGTCGATGCCGCCGATGGCCGCGATGGTGAACAAGGAACTGGTCAACACCGCGTTCGAGACGTTCCTGGGCCAGGGCATCGTCACCGAGCGCCGCCTGTTCCAGATTCTCACCGCCACCGAGGACAAGGCGGAGGGCATGGCCGCCTTCATCGAGAAACGCGCGGGCGTTTGGAAAGGCCGGTAACTTCCCGCCATTTCGGGCGTTGGGGCAGGATAAAGGAAGCGGAAGATGGCGCGCGTCGGTTTCATCGGGCTGGGCAACATGGGCGGCGGCATGGCTGCCAATCTCGCGAAGAACGGACATGACGTCCGCGCCTTCGATCTTTCGCCGGAGGCGCTGGAACGGGCGAAGGCCACCGGCTGCCTGCCGGTCGATTCCGCGCGCGAGGCGGCGGAGGGGGCGGAAGCGATCGTCACCATGCTGCCCGCCGGCGCGCATGTGGAGCAGGTCTATGGCGAGAGCGTGCTCGATGTGGCCCAGCCGTCCGCGATCCTGATCGACTGCTCGACGATCGACGTCGCCACCGCGAAGCGCGTCGCGGAGCAGGCGGCGGCGAAGGGCCTGACGGCGGTGGACGCGCCCGTATCCGGCGGGATCGGCGCGGCCAATGCGGGCACGCTCACCTTCATGGTCGGCGGTTCGGCGCAGGCGTTCGAGCGCGCCCGCGATTTCCTGTCCGACATGGGCAAGGCGGTGATCCACGCCGGCGCGAACGGCGCGGGGCAGGCGGCGAAGATCTGCAACAACATGATCCTCGGCGCGGAGATGATCGCGACCTGCGAGGCGTTCCTGCTCGCGCGCAAGCTCGGGCTGGACGCGCAGGCGTTCTTCGACATCGCCAGCGTGTCGTCGGGCCAGAGCTGGTCGATGACGAGCTATTGCCCCGTTCCCGGCGTCGGCCCGGAAACCCCCGCCGACCATGACTACGAGGGCGGGTTTGCCGCCGCGCTGATGCTCAAGGACCTGCGGCTCGCGATGGAGGCGGCGGGCAGCGTGGGCGCGGAGGTGCCGATGGGCGCGCGGGCGCGGGAGCTTTACGAAGCCTATGCCGGCGCCGGCAACGGCGCACGCGATTTCTCCGGCATCATCAACATGCTGGACGGCAAGCCATGAGCGTCGCCTTCCGCCGCGAGAGCGACGAGGAACACAAGGAGCCGCGCTTCGAGCTGCCGCTGCCGCCGGGGCCGAACCTCGTGACCCCGCGCGGGCGGGCGCTGATCGACGAGCGCATCGCGGAACTGGAGGCGACGCAGGACGGCGCGGACGAAACGCGCCGCGAGGAGATCGCGCGCGATCTGCGCTACTGGCGGACGCGCCGCGTCACCGCGATCCTCGCGCCGCCGCCGCCGGCGGACGAAGTGGCGTTCGGCAGCCGCGTGCGCTTCACCCTCAACGGCGAGGAGCGCGCGATCGAGATCGTCGGCGATGACGAGGCCGATCCGGCGGCGGGCAGGATCGCCTTCTCCGCCCCCCTCGCCCGCGCGTTGATCGGGGCGGGCGAAGGCGACGTGCTGCCGTTCGGCGGGCGGGCGGATGCGATCGAGGTGCTGGCGGCGCAGCCGGCCTTTTAGGCTCCTGCCGCCACCCGCCTCGTGCCGGGATGCCCGGCCTTGCCCCCGTTCGCCCCCTTGCCGCCGGCCGCCGCCACGCTACACAGCTACGCAAAACGGGGAATGAGGGGCACGGATGGCGACGACCATGGAGCAAGGGAACCACCCCGCCGCGCCCTCGGCCGCGGACATCCGCCTCGTCATCTCCGCCTCCGCGCTTGGCACCGTCTTCGAATGGTATGATTTCTTCATCTACGGCACGCTCGCCGCATCGGGAATCATCGGGCGCACCTTCTTCCCCGCCGGCAACGAGATGCTGCAGACCCTGCTCGCCTGGGCGGGCTTTGCGGTCGGCTTCGGGTTCCGGCCGATCGGCGCGGTGCTGTTCGGCTATCTCGGCGACCGGCTGGGGCGGAAATACACCTTCCTCGTCACCATCTCGCTGATGGGCATCGCGACGGCCGGCGTAGGGCTGGTGCCCTCCTACGACGCGATCGGCATGGCGGCGCCGATCCTGGTGCTGCTGCTGCGCATCGCGCAGGGGCTGGCGCTGGGCGGGGAATATGGCGGGGCGGCGATCTATGTCGCCGAACATTCCCCGCCGGGACGATCGGGCTTCTACACCAGCTTCATCCAGGCCGGCGTGATCGGCGGCTTCATCCTGAGCCTCGCTGCGATCCTGTTCTTCAAGGCCGTGTTCGCGGGCGTGTGGGAAGGCTGGGGCTGGCGCGCGCCGTTCCTCTTTTCGGTCGCCCTGCTCGCCATCTCGCTCTGGATGCGGCTGAAGCTCTCCGAAAGCCCGGTGTTCAAGGCGATGCGCGAGGCGGGCGAGCGCGCGAAGAACCCCTTGGTGGAAAGCTTCACCTATCCCGGCAACCTGAAGCGGATGCTGGTCGCCCTGTTCGGCATCGCGGCGGGGCTGACGGTGATCTGGTATACCGCGATGTTCTCCGTCCTATCCTTCCTCCAGACGACGATGCGACTGGAGGAGACGGCGGCGCAGCTCATCACGGGCGTCGGCGCGCTGATGGGCGTGGCGTGGTTCGTGCTGTTCGGCTGGCTTTCGGATCTCGTGGGGCGCAAGAAGCCGATCGTCATCGGCTATGTGATGACGCTGATCCTGCTCTTTCCGATCTTCCAGGTGATGGGCGCGGCGGCCAATCCCGGGCTGGCGCATGCCGCGAAGCGCGCGCCTGTCGTGGTCTCAGGCCCGCGATGCGCCTATTCCCCCTTCGCCGCGAAACAGACGGACGATTGCGCGAAGCTGCTGGATTATTTCTCCAAGAAGGGCATCGCCTATACCAAGCAGACGACCCCGGCGACGAGCGTGTCGATCGGCGGGGAGCCGGTGGCGGATCACTCGCCGAAGGCGCTGGACAAGGCATTGGCGGACGCCGGCTACGATCTGAGGCGGGTGCGGCCCGGCGCGGGGAACATCGCGCTGATCCTGGTCGCGATCCTCGCCATCACCGCGCTTTCCGGCATCACCTACGGCCCCGTGGCGGCCTTGCTGTCCGAGATGTTCCCGCCCGCGATCCGCTATAGCTCGCTGTCGATCCCCTATCAT
>JAYRJH010000067.1:0-10380 GCA_041906415.1 Sphingomonas sp.
CGGCCCCATAAGTGACGCCGGCCGCGGCAAGACCGATGGCGAGCTGGCGCGCAGCCGAGAACAGGGTACTCCGTCCGGTGAACAGGCTCGTCCCCGCGCCGATCAGCGCCAGTGCGACGCCGCTCGCGGCAAGGCTGGTGATGAGGGCGGTGCGCCCAAAGAGAAACAGGAACGGCGCGACCGGGACGATGGCACCGGCGGAGAAGAGCAGGAAGGACCAGGTCGCAGCGGCCCAGGCTGAGCCCCCGAGTTGATCGGGATCGATCCCAAGCTCCTCGCGCGCGAGTGTATCGAGCGCGGTGTCCTCATTGCCCAGCAGTTTATCCGCCAAGGCGCGAGCGTGCGGTTCGTCGATGCCTTTGGCCTGGTAGATGAGGATCAGTTCCTCGCGCTCCTCGTCGGGCACCTCTCGCAGTTCCTCCGCCTCGGTGGCGATCTGGTTTTGGTAGAGTTCGCGCGAACTGGTGACCGATAGCCATTCGCCCATCGCCATCGAGCAAGCGCCGGCAACCAGGCCCGCGAGACCGGTAAGCAGTAGCGTCCGCTGGCCGGCCGTCGCGCCGGCGACACCCATGACGAGGCTCATGTTCGAGACGAGGCCGTCATTGGCGCCGAGTACTGCGGCGCGCAGCGTGTTGCCGCCGCCGCGATGGCGCCCTTCCAGCAGCGCCAGCGTGGGACCGGAGAGACCGCCCTTGCCGGCAGCCGCGCGCATGAGCAGCGCATGCGAGCGCTCGTCGGCCGGCAGGCCCGCGCCGCGCGCTTCCGGCTGGTTGTCATAAGCGGCGCTGTCACGCGTCTCGTTTGCGGCAAGCGTTGGCAGCACGAAAGCGGGACCAAAGCGCCGTGCCAACCAGGCCAGGATACGCGCACGGGGCGAAGGAGATGGTCGGAAATTCGCGCCGCTGGCCTCGATCCGTTTGCGCCAGAAATCGCCATGTGCCTCCTCGACAGCAGCGAGGCGGTGGAACACTTCGGCGAGCTTAGGATCGGCCTCACTTTCTGCGAGCGCCGCATAGACTGCCGCGCCGTCCACCTCGCCCTGAAGATTGGAACGATAGCGCGAGAGGGCATTGGGTTCGGCCATGGTCGATATGCCTCGGTTTTCGGTTTGAAAGGACATATTCCTAACACAGGCCCGCAGAACATCCGCCTTTCGAGCGACGATGGGCCACCGGTCTTATCTACGTGGGCGCTACACGCCCCTCCCAAACTACATAGCAATTCTAGCTGCCCGCTCTTGGCGTTACATGTACCATGAGAGCGCGATATGCTCGTCGGAAGCGACTGACCATCTTCCGCTCGAGTGACGCGTGCGATGAAATGGCTGAAGACCGGCGTCGACTAGGGCGTGATCAAGTTCGATGTGGACGTAGCGAGCCAAACCGCCCTCCATACGGGTCTCTTCTATGCGCCGTGCGTCTCGACGGGCATGCCTGCATCGACATGCTGCAGCGCTAGTAGCGGTTTCGCATTCTTATCATCGGGCGCCACCACCCCTGTCGCCGGGCGCCTAATCAATCATGAATCCAGATTAAAATCATCAGAACAATCACATGGACCGATGGATTACTTCGGCGCATCAACGCTCTTGGAGGTCCAATCCATGACCCTTGAACAGCTTCGTATCTTCGTCGGCGTCGCCGAGCGCCAGCATGTCACGCGCGCCGCCGAGGCGCTGAACGTCACGCAATCGGCCGCCAGCGCCGCGATCGCCGCGCTGGAAGCGCGCTACGGCGTGCCGCTGTTCAATCGGGTAGGCCGCGGCATCGAGTTGACCGAGGCGGGCCGCATGTTCCTCGATGACGCGCGCGCGGTCCTGGGGCGCGCGGCGAGCGCCGAACAGGCCCTGGCCGACTATGCCGGCCTCAAGCGCGGAACATTGCGGCTCGTGGCGAGCCAGACCATCGCCAGCTACTGGCTTCCCCCAAGGCTCGCGACCTTTCACGCCCGCTATCCGGCCATCGCCGTCGAGCTCGCTATCGACAATAGCGAGGGCGCCGCCGCGCGTGTCCTGAGCGGCGCGGCGGAGCTGGGGTTCATCGAAGGATTGATCGACGAGCCCGCGCTCGCGCACTGGCCCATCGCCAGCGACCAGATGGTGCTCGT
Organism: Sphingomonas sp.; assembly: GCA_041906415.1. GTDB lineage: Bacteria > Pseudomonadota > Alphaproteobacteria > Sphingomonadales > Sphingomonadaceae > Sphingomonas. The sequence goes on from JAYRJH010000067.1 coordinate 2,110, forward strand.
CGGACGCGAGGGTGTGAAGGTCGTCGATGAGACATGGATTCGCGGGGCTCGATGGATCGTCCGCGAGCATGGATCTGGTACACGCTCCTCCTTCGAGGAAGCGCTGCGCCGCGACGGCATCGACCCGGCCATGCTGACGATCGCGATGACGCTGCCGTCGAACGAGGCTGTTCGCACCGCGGTCGAAGCGGGCGCGGGCGTCGCCGTCCTTTCCGAGCTGGTGGTCGAGTCCGCGCTGGCCGCCGGTACGCTGCATGTGCTGCCCCTCGACCTACCCGCCAGGCGCTTTCATGCGCTACGCCATAAGGAACGCTACCGCACGCGCGCCGCCGACGCGCTCACCGATCTGGTCGAGGAGCTGGCATGATGGCCTCGCTGCTTGCCGATAGGCGCGCCCTGCCCGGCCTCGAACATCCACGCGAGATCATCCGCCAGTTCACCCCCAACTGGTTCGCCGCTACGATGGGCACGGGCATCCTGGCGCTGGCCCTACCCCAGCTTCCGAACATCGGCCCTGCGCTCGCGCCCTTCGGCGAGGTATTGTGGCTGTTCAACATCGCTTTGTTTTGCCTGTTCGCCGGTCTCTATGGTGCGCGCTGGATCCTCTTCACGAGCGAAGCACGGCGTGTGTTCGAACATGAGAGCATGTCGATGTTCCTCGGCACGATCCCGATGGGCCTCACGACGATCATCAACGGCTTCGTCGCGTTCGGGCTGCCGCGCTTCGGTGCGGGCGTCCTGCCGATCGCCCACGCCTTGTGGTGGGTCGACGTGGCAATGGCGCTCGCTTGCGGGGTGCTGATCCCGTATTTCATGTTCACGCGTCATGCGCATGTGCTCGAGCGGATGACGGCGATCTGGCTGCTGCCGGTCGTTGCCGCCGAGGTGGCGGGCGCAAGCGGCGGCCTGCTCGCGCCGCATCTCGACACCGCGGCGAGCCAGATCACGATGCTGGTGACCGGTTATGTGCTGTGGGCCTATTCGGTCCCGGTCGCGTTTGCGATCCTGACGATCCTGATGCTGCGCCTGGCCCTGCACCGGCTGCCGCACGAGAGCATGGCCGCCTCCTGCTGGCTGGCGCTCGGGCCGATCGGAACCGGTGCGCTCGGCCTGCTCGTTCTGGGCAGCGACGCGCCTGTGATCTTCTCGGCCCACGGCTTGCCGCAGCTCGGCGTCGTGGCTGCGGGCCTCGGCGTGATCGGCGGGCTGATGATCTGGGGCTATGGCCTTTGGTGGCTGGCGCTGGCAGTGCTGATCACCGCCCGCTACTGGCGCGAAGGCATCCCGTTCAATCTGGGCTGGTGGGGCTACATATTCCCGCTCGGCGTCTACACCGTTGCGAGCTTCAGGCTGGGCACGGCGCTTCATCTCGCCTTCTTCGGCAGGGTCGGCGCACTTCTCACGATCGTCCTGTTCGCGATGTGGCTCCTGGTCGCCAGCAAGACCCTCGCCGGCGCCTGGAGCGGTCGCCTGTTTCACTCACCGTGCATCGCCAGCGCTGCCTGAAAAGGAGCATGCCATGGATCGTTTTGACACCTTCCTCGCCCACGCCACCAGCCGCCGCCGACTGCTCGGCGGGATCGGCATGGGCAGCGCCGCGGCGTTCGCCGGCCCTGGCTTGGCCGAGACCCTCGCCAATCTGGCCCTGCCCGGCGGGCCGTCCGATCGCTCGATGACCAATGCCTTTCCCGGCAAGGGCAGCATGATCCTCCAGCGCATCCATCCGCCGCTGCTCGAGACGCCCATCGAAGTGTTCGACCAGGACGTCTTCACGCCCAATGATCGCTTCTTCGTGCGCTGGCACTGGGCGGACATCCCGACTTCGATCGACGCAACGACCTACCGACTGGCGGTGCGCGGCCACGTCACCCGGCCATTATCGATCAGCCTGGCGGAGTTGTTGCGCCTTCCCCGTGTCGAGATGGCCGCGGTGAACCAATGTTCGGGCAATTCGCGCGGCCTGTTCGAGCCGCGCGTGCCCGGCGCGCAGTGGCGCCACGGCGCGATGGGCAATGCGAAATGGCTCGGCGTGCGGCTGCGCGACGTGCTCGATCTCGCCGGGGTCAAGGCGGGCGCGGTTGCGGTACGCTTCGGTGCGCTCGACCAGCCCGTCATCGCCGGTGCGCCGGATTTCGGGAAGTCGCTCGGCATCGATCACGCCCGCGACGGCGAGGTGATGATCGCCTTCGGCATGAACGGCGAGCAGCTGCCGCTCCTCAACGGCTTTCCGATCCGCCTGATCGTGCCGGGCTGGTATTCGACCTACTGGGTCAAGATGCTCAACGATATCGAGGTGCTGCCCGGCCCGGACGACGAATATTGGATGGCCAGCGCCTATAAGGTGCCCGCGACGCCGGGCGCCAATGTCGCGCCGGGCACAAAGGATTATCCGGCTGTGCCGATCAGCCGGATGGTGCCGCGATCCTGGGTGACCAGCCTGTCTGAGGGCCAGACGATCGCCTTCGAGGCCACGATCCCCCTGGGCGGGATCGCAATGGGCGGCGACGCGGGAGTCGCCCGGGTCGATGTCTCCGCCGATGGCGGGCGGACCTGGTACAAGAGCGTGCTCGGCCCCGATCAGGGCAGATACAGTTTCCGACGCTGGGACGCACGCGTGCCGCTGCCGAGGCGGGGTCATATCGCCCTCATGTCGCGCTGCACCAGCACGACCGGCGTGACCCAGCCGATGACGCCGATCTGGAATCCCGGCGGGTTCATGCGCGCCAATGTCGAAGCCACCAACATCATTGCTGCTTGAGGAGAGCGACCGTGAGGACGCCATCGTTCGGAACCCTGTCCTTCGGCATCGTGGGCCTTGCGGCGCTTGTCCTGGTGGCGATCGGTCCGCCGGGATCGCGTTCGGTCAAAACCGAGCCTGTCGCGGCTACCCCACCCCCACAGAGCGTCAGCGCGGGCGGCTTCACGCTCACTTCGACGTCGGTCGACCTGCCAATCGATGATGGCGGCTATCCCGATGGCCCGCATGCCGACGTGATCAACGCCAACTGCACGTCCTGTCACTCGGCGAGCATGGCGCTCACGCAACCACGGCTCTCCGCCGAGCAATGGACGGCAATCGTCAAGAAGATGCGCGAGACCTACAAGGCACCGGTCGTCCAAACCGATATTCCGGCTATCGTCGACTATCTCACCGCGATGAGCGGCAAGCTCGGACCAGAGTCGATCGAAGGAGTTTCCGGCCAGTCGCCCTCGCAGGTCTCTGGCAAGGATGTGACCGGCTGAAGTGATCTATCCTGTCCATGATACTACCCGAGAGATTCTGGCGCATGTCCGACCGACGGTGAGCGGCGAGCTCCGCTACAGCTTCTGATACCGCAATTGCTCATGCCGCTCGCCCCTCTTGCGGGAAGGAGATATGAGCCACGCTGACTTACATATGCGTGACAGGCCGCCGGGCGGGCCGCTTGAACGCGTACTCCAATGGAGGATCGTCCGATGAAGGCCCTTTTGACTGCAACCATATTGGCAACCGCGTTTGCTGCTGCGCCCGCATTCGCTCAGCAACGGAGCACCCCATTGATTGAATCTTACGGCACGACCTCCCCGACGGATGGAGCGGCTGAGCGGCCAGACAAGACCCTGCGGTATCGCGTTGTGTTCAATGTGACGAAGGCGGGTGGCGACGCGAGCAAGCCCAATCCGTCACTGGAAAAGGTCGCGCGTTTTCTCAATCTGCTCGCCGCCGATGGCGTCCGCGCCCAGCCGGGCGACGTAGTCGCGATTGTCTATGGCCCCGCGACCTCGATCGTCGCGACTGACGCTGTCTATGCCGTCAAAACCAAGGCCGAGACCAACCCCAATTTGCCCCTGATCGCCAAATTGCGAGCGGCTGGCGTCACCGTGGCGGTTTGCAGCCAGGCGCTCCATGGAAACAATATCGCAACGAACGACGTCTCGCCTGACGTTAGGGTGGATGTATCGGCGATGACGACGATGGCGACTCTCGAACTGCGTGGTTGGGCCCTTATCCCGGAATGAAGGTCTCAGCTCCGGCCCTGCCCAAAGCGTTCGATCATCGCTGTCGCGATCGACATGGCATGGTTGCGAGCAGGTCGGGATATGATGAAGGCGCGAAGATCGATGCGTGAGTCCTCCGACGATACCTATTATCTTCCGCTCCGACGCATGATGCTGATCTTCGCCGCTGCCCTGCTCGTGATCGTTCTCGTCGGCGCGTTCATGTATAATGCCGGGCTTCGTCGGCCAGGCGAAGCGCTTGCCGTTCAAACCAGCGCGGCATTCCCCGGTCCGATGTCGTTCACGCCCCCGGCGGATTCTGAAATTCCCGATGGTCCGACCGGCGCTTCGATCCGACGCGGCCAGCAGATATTCCTCCACACCGGGCCCAATGCGGGCAGATATGTCGGCAATGGCCTGTCCTGCAGCAACTGCCACCTCGACGCAGGCCGCCGGCCGAACGCCTCGCCGATGTGGGCAGCGTGGGTATCCTATCCCGCTTATCGGGAGAAGAACGGCCAGATCAACACGATGGAAGATCGCATCCGCGATTGCTTCTCCTATTCGATGAACGCTCCGGGTTCGCCCAGCGGTGGGCCGCCGCCGCGGGCGGATCCGATCTATCGCGACTTGCAAACGTATTTCTACTGGCTCGCCAAAGGTGCGCCGACCGGAGTCAATCTCCCAGGCAAGGGTTTTCTCAAGCTTCGGCGGGCGGTCTTCGGGCACGATCCCGCGCGCGGCGCGCAGGTGTTCAGGGAAAGCTGCGCCGCCTGTCATGGCGCCGACGGACAGGGACAGAAGAATGCCGATGGCAGTTATGCGTTTCCGCCCCTGTGGGGACCGCACTCTTTCAACTGGGGAGCGGGCATGGCAAAAATCGCCAATGCCGCCGGCTTCATCAAGGCGAACATGCCCCTAGGGCAGGAAAACAGTCTCACCGACCAGCAGACGTGGGACGTCGCGGCATATATGGATAGCCATGAACGACCTAAAGACCCGCGGCAGGCTGGAAGCATCGAAGATGCCCGGAAGCGGTTCCACACCGTGGGCGACTATTACGGTCAGAGGATTGGCGGGGAATTGCTTGGCGACGGCATTCTAACTGCAACGACAAAGCCTTGACGGCCAGATGGGCAACGTTCGCCCGTCAATGTCGGGAGCCCCCGAGGGAAGTCGGCAGCAATGTTGCTGCTCGCGGCTGAAAGCAGTCCGTCGCCTGTAGCAGCCGCGCAGCGCGGGTTGATGATACGGGAGACTGATCGATCGACCGGCGGGTTATCGGGGCGGTGATGAGCGGTTGCGGGCGAGCCACTGGGTCGGCGCGAATATGCGTCTGACTCTGTCAATGACGGGAGTGTTCCGCTTGCGAAGATGGAACGGGCAGGCTATAGCTGACTAGCTAGTCAGGAAGGTCCAAGATGGGCACACTCAATCGCAAGGGCGACCGAGAGAAGTCGAATTCTGGCGGCACTTGGAAACTCGAGGACGCCAAGGCCCGGTTCAGCGAAGTCGTCAGACGCGCCCAGAGCGAGGGACCGCAGCGCGTCACTGTTCGCGGCCGGGAGGCGGTGGTGGTAATGAGCGTTGATGAACTGGACCGGCTGCTCCCAAGGGATGCGGCCGAGCCTGCGTTCGTTCCGTTTCTCGAAAGCCTGGGGCTGGGTGCCCTCAATCTTGAACGAGAGATCGATCGCGGGCGGGACGTGGCTTTGTGAAAGGCTGGCTGTTGGATACCCATGTCTTATCTACCTTGGCGAACCCCACCGGTTCGTCGCGCGTCAAGGTGTGGGCGACGGCGCAACCCGAGCATCGGATGTTCCTGAGCGTGCTGGCACTGGCGGAGTATGACAAGGGCATCGACAATCTCGAGCCAGACCATCCAGATCGATCGCGCTATATCGCGGCACGCGACGCCCTCGCGAAGCGCTTCAGCGACCGGCTCCTCTCTCTCGACGATGCGATCGTCTACCGTTGGGGCGCAATTTCTGGTGAGATCAAACGACGGACGGGGCTGAGCCCGCCGGTGATCGACACGCTATTGGCTGCGACCGCGATCGAGCATGATCTTTTCCTCGTGACGCGAAACATCCAGGATACTCGGCACAGTGGCGCCGCGGTTTTCAACCCATGGGAAGACGAGCCATCGCGCTTCCCTGTCACCTGACGCGAATGAAGAGACGATGAAAACCGAACTCGACCATCTTCCGATAAACAAGCGGCGTGAGCTCGATCGGGTCATCCAGATCCTCTTCGAGGAATTCGAGGATGCGCTTGGCGAACCGACCGGCTCCCGCAAGCTAGGCCGCATCCTCAAGGTCATCCTCTACGGCTCCTATGCGACCGGACGTTGGGTGCATGAGCCACATACCAAGAGAGGCTATCGATCGGATTTCGATCTGCTCATCATCGTCAACCAGAAGGATCTGACGGACAGGGCCGAATATTGGGAGAAAGCAGAGGAACGCCTCGACCGCGAAACCATGATCCTCAATCGGCTGCGCACGCCGGTCAATTTCATCGTTCATACCCTGCAGGAAGTGAACGACGGTCTGGCGCATGGCCGCTATTTCTTCATGGACGTCGCACGCGACGGAATCGCGCTCTATCAGGTCGACAACACCGAACTGCACGAGCCCAAGCCCAAGACCCCGCAGCAGGCCTATGACATGGCCAAGGCGTATTTCGACCAGTGGTTCGGGCTGGCGATTTCATCGCGAATGGGCTTTCAGTTCTTCTACGACAACAAACAGTTTCCCGATGCGGCCTACAACCTGCAGCAGGCGTGCGAGCGGCTCTATTATTGCGTGCTGCTCGTCTACACCTTCTACACGCCGTATAGCCACAACATCAGATTTCTCCGGACACGCGCCGAGACGATTTCCGCACGGCTCGTGGAAGCCTGGCCAAGGGAAACCCGCAAGCAGGAAGCGTACTTCAACAAGCTCAAGGATGCCTATGTGAAGGCCAGGCATTCGGAGCATTTCAAGATGACCGAGGAGGAATTCGCTTTCCTCTCCGAGCGCGTCGAGGTGCTTGGCACGATCGTCAACGAACTCTGCCAGGACAGGCTGTCAGAGCTGCGCGCCCAACTCTAAGCCAGCATCGGACACGCGCTGGGGCAAATCGATCGTCGCCGCGGGATATCGTCGACGGTTGAAACGAAGCGTGGTTTGGGGTGCGTCCCGATGGACTTCTACGGACGGCCGCTGAGACACGGCGTACTGGCCCGTTCAGTCCCGTAGCCGATCGCACAACCTTTCGACCGCTGCTACGGCGGCTTCGAAGTGTGGAACCTCGGCGGCGCCAGCAAAGGCCATGCCGCCGACGAATTGCTCATATTCCGCTGCGTACAGCGCGTCCTCGGCAAGCTTGGCGCGCATTGCCGCCAGCCGTTCGTTCGGTCTCAGGCCAGCAACGGCGCCTCCCCCGCGGTGGCTATCGTCATCAAGGGTCGATCGCAGCAGCGCGGGGAAACCGGCGTCGCCTGCAACCACGGCCTCAAGGGCCGCAAGGTCATGCAAATGCCGCACGATCGTTGCGTCATCCTTGTCGCTGGACCGACCACGTATCAACATCCGCCAAGCGAAACCACTGAGCTTGTCAGCCGCCGTCTCGACCGGATCGACGCAGGCAATCGATACGACTTCGGGAGCAGCCTGGGCGTATTGGGCGACGAATGATGCCAGCGGCCGATGCTGCACTGCCAGCCGCGGCGGTTTAGCCGACAGCTCGGCAAGGATGTGCGGCCGCAAGGCGCCATGTGGTTCTAGGCCGGTGGGGTAATCCATCTCGATCTTGAGAAACCCGTTAGAATCGCGGGATTCCACGGATGTCACCACGAAACCTGCCGACGTCCACGCAGCGGTGAGCGCATCGCGCAATTCGCCGAGCATTTTGCGGCGCTGGTTGGCCGAGCTTTCCAGGAACGTTTGGGACAGGGCGAATTTGAAGTCGATATCTTCGGAGAAGCGCTTGATCAGACCGTAACCCTTGAGCAGCGACGTGCCACCCGAAAAGACCGGCGCGATGTCGTCATTGCCCAGCTCAAGCAAGTGGCGGATCGCCTGGACGAGATACCAATCCTTCTCGACGAACGCTTCGTCGACGGCGAGCGCGCCGGCGACTCGGCCGAGCGTCGCCTCATCCGGCGCGTTGGAGAAGGACATAATTGCCGTCATACCCGATGCGGCGGCGCACCCTGTCCGCAACCGCGATCGTGCGGCCTGTCGGCACCTGCGTGGATCGCCCGAGATTATAAGCCTCTTCGAACGACGAGGCTGCGACCTTCTT
>JAYRJH010000068.1:0-10378 GCA_041906415.1 Sphingomonas sp.
GCAGCATCTTCGCGCCGATCGCGTGGAAGGTGCCGAGCCACGGCATCCCTTCCACCGCATCGCCGACCAGCCGCCCGACGCGCTCCTTCATCTCGCGCGCCGCCTTGTTGGTGAAGGTGACGGCGAGGATTTCGGACGGATAAGCCCGCCGCGTCCACAGCAGGTGCGCGAGCCGCGCGGTGAGCGCCGCCGTCTTCCCCGTGCCAGCGCCAGCGAGGACGAGGACAGGGCCGTCCGTGGTCAACACCGCCTCGCGCTGCTCCGCATTGAGGCCGGCGAGATAGGGCGGATCGTCAGTCGAGGGGGCGGGAACGGTCACGCCTGAACAGTTAGGGAACATGAGCCATCGGGGCAAGCGCTGGAATATATCTTGCGCCGGGCCGTCAATCGTGAGAACAAACGGGAAACAATTGCACAGGAGAGAGTCGATGCCGACGACCGGACGATGCCATTGCGGCGCGGTGACGTGGCGCGCGACAGGCGAGCCGAAACATCATGCCCTGTGTCATTGCGACGATTGCCGCCGCTGGTCCGGCGCGCCGATGGTGGGCTGGATCGCCTTCGACGAGGGTGACGTGGAGGTGAAAGGCGAGACGCGCGGCTATCGCTCCTCGGAGGATGCGACGCGAGAATATTGCGCCCGGTGCGGCACGGGATTGTTCTATCGCAATCCGGTCGCGCTGCCGGGAATCGTCGATATCCAGTCCGGCACGATGGACGATCCGGCCGCCTTTCCGCCCGGCGCGCATATCATGACGAAACATCGGCTTGGCTGGACGCGCGGGATGGATAAACTGCCCGAATTCGAAACCTATCCGGGGATGGATTGATGGCTGGACAAGACCCGATCGCGCGCTGGCACGATTACATGCGCGCGCCGACGCCGGAGCGGCTGGCGGCGCTGTTGCATGACGATTGCGTGTTCCAGAGCCCGGCGGTCCATACGCCGCAGAAGGGCAAGGCGCTGACGATGAAATATCTGCTGGCCGCCGCGCAGGTGCTGGGCGGGGAGAGCTTCCGTTATGTCGGTGAGTGGCGCGCGGAACGGTCGGCGGTGCTGGAGTTCGAGTGCGAAGTGGACGGGAAATACGTCAACGGCGTCGATATCATCTCATGGGATGAGGACGGGCTGGTCATCGGGTTCAAGGTGATGATCCGGCCGATCAAGGCATTCGACGCGGTGGTGCCGAAGATGGCGGCGGTGCTGACGGGGTGAGGCGGGCGTGGCCCAGAACATCTACGACAATCCCGAGTTCTTCGCAGGCTACAGCCAGTTGCCCCGGCAGGTGCACGGGCTGGACGGCGCGCCCGAATGGCCTGCGATCCGGAACATGCTGCCGGACGTGACGGACAGGCGGGTGGCCGATCTGGGCTGCGGTTTCGGCTGGGCTTCCCGCTGGTTTCGGGAGCAGGGGGCGGCTTCGGTCCTTGGTTTCGATCTGTCGGAAAACATGCTGGAGCGCGCGCGTGCGGATACGCGGGATCGGGCAATCGAATATCGCCTCGCCGATCTGGAGCAACTGGTCCTGCCCGAACGAGGGTTCGACCTGATCTATAGTGCCCTGACTTTTCATTACGTGCGCGATTTCGGGCGGCTTATCCGGATGATTCACGCCGCGCTGGCGCCTGCGGGCGATCTGGTCTTCACCATCGAGCATCCGATCTACATGGCGGCGTCCAATCCGCGATGGATATCGGATGAAGGCGGCCGGAAGACCTGGCCGGTCAACGGATATGCGGCTGAGGGGGAACGGCGCACGGACTGGTTCGCCTCGGGCGTGCTGAAATATCACCGCACACTGGCCACCACGTTCAACACGCTGATCGGCGCGGGCTTCGCGCTGCGCCGGGTAGAAGAATTCGCGCCCACGGCGGAACAGATCGCGCAAAGGCCTGCGCTGGCCGAGGAGACGGAGCGGCCGATGCTGCTGCTGGTTTCAGCGCACCGGTCGTGATCCTTCGATGCGGCCTATTTCTTCGCCCGCTTCCGCTCCCACGCCGCTTCCAGCGCGGCCGGCGAACCGTTCCGTGACGTGAGCGCCAGTCCCGTCAGCACCAGCTTCTTCCCGCGCAGGAAGCGCGAGTCGGTGCGCCAGAGCACGTCGTAAAGCGCGGTTTCGCTGTGGCTTTTGTCGCCGTCCCACCAATTTGTCGCGATCAGCACGGGGAGACGGCCCTGGCGGGCGTTCGTGCCTTCGTTCGCCTTGAGCAATGCATCGGCGAACCAGTCGGCGGCGATGCGCGGGCCGGGGAGGGCGTCCTGCGGGGAGACGCCCAGTGCTTTGGGGAAGGAGACGGTCGCGGCGCTGAAGTTGCGGTCGCCGTCGGAAAGCGTCAGCGCATCGCCGCTGTTCGCTACCTTGCCGACCAACGTAACGATGCCGCGCGCATGTTCGACGCTGGCGGCCTGGGCTGCGCGGGCGGCTTCATCTGCGCGCCGGCCGGACCAGTTGAGATAAAGCGTCGCCGCGCCGATCAGCATGCCGATCACGGCGACCATCTCCGCTAGGGTGATCCAGCGGCGGCGGTTGGTGGCTTCGCTCATCGTCCCCCCATCTCCAGCAGGCGGCGCGGGGCGACCAGTTCCCAGCTCCGCGCGATCCGGTCGCCTACGCGGTCCCAGTCGGTATCCTCACGCAAGAGGCGCATGGCGACCCAGCCGTAAGCCCCAAGATAGGCGGGACGGAAATAGAAATCAGGGTCCATCTCGATCAGCATCGCCTGTTCCTCGCGATCAGTGGCCTTGACGATCGCCACCGTCTCTCCGTCAGCATGATGGTCGTGCCAGAAATAAGCGAAGAACTTGCCCTTTTCGATATGGAATCCCGGTGCGCCGTGGCTCAGCCGCTCCGCGCTCGCGGGCAGCGCCAGCGCGATCTTGCGGATGCGCCCCAGCACTTCGGTGGGGGTCAGTGTGTCAGCCATGATGCCAGAACGCGCGGATAGAGCCGATGTTCTTCTTCCAGCACTCGCGCGGCAAGCGTTTCGGCGTCATCGCCGGGAAGGATCGGCACGCGCGCCTGCCCCAGCACCGCGCCGCCGTCCAGTTCCTCGGTGACGATATGGACGGAGCAGCCGGCTTCCCTGTCCCCGGCCGCGATGGCGCGGGCGTGCGTGTCCAGGCCCTTGTATCTGGGCAGGAGCGAGGGGTGGATGTTGACGATCCGCCCGCGCCAGCTCGCCACGAAGGTGTCGGACAGCAGCCGCATATAGCCCGCGAGCGCGATATATTCCGCCCCCGCCGCGCGCAGCGCCGCGTCTAGCGCGGCTTCATAGGCCGTCTTGCCGATCTCCCTGGGCGAGAGAGCGAAGGTCGGGATGCCCCGTTCGCGCGCCCATGCCAGGCCGGCGGCTTCCGGCTTGTCGGATGCAACGACGGCGACCCGATAGGCATCGCCAGCCGCCGCCACCAGCGCCTCCATGTTCGATCCCCGGCCGGAGATCAGGATCGCGAGTGCGGCTGGGGCGGTCATGCGTTATGCGTCGCGGTCCAGCCGGCGCGCGCGCTCCATGTTTCGGCGGAGCCGCGCACGGTGCACCCGCGCTCGCCCGCGCGAATCGCGCCGATGCGGAATATGGTTTCGCCCGCAACCTCCAGCGCTGTGGCGGTCGCGTCGGCGGAGTCGGCCGGCACGATCACGGCCATGCCGATGCCGCAGTTGAAGGTGCGCGCCATCTCCTCCGGCTCGATCGCGCCCTGCGCCTGCAGGAAGGCCATCAGGCGCGGCTGGGGCCATGCGTCCGCATCGACATCGGCGTGGCAGCCGGCGGGGAGCACGCGCGGGATATTCTCCAGCAGGCCGCCACCGGTGATATGCGCCAGCCCCTTGATACGGCGCTCGCGGATCAGGGGCAGCAGGCTTTTCACATAGATGCGGGTCGGCGCCATCAGCGTGTCGATCAGCAGCCGATCCTGATCGAACAGCGCCGGGCGATCGAGCTTCCAGCCCTTGTCGGCCGCCAGCCTGCGCACCAGCGAGAAGCCGTTCGAATGGACGCCCGACGAGGCGAGGCCAAGGATCACGTCGCCCGGCGCGATCCCGTCGCCGGTCAGCACGGCGGAACGCTCGACCGCGCCGACGCAGAATCCGGCAAGGTCATAATCGCCTTCGGCATACATGCCGGGCATTTCCGCCGTCTCGCCGCCGATCAGCGCGCAGCCCGCGATCCGGCAACCTTCCGCGATCGAGGCGACGACCTGCTCCGCCACCGCGTTGTCCAGCCGCCCGGTCGCGTAATAATCGAGGAAGAACAGAGGCTCCGCGCCCTGCACGATCAGATCGTTGGCGCACATCGCGACCAGATCGATGCCGACGCCTTCGTGGCGATCATGCTCGATCGCGAGCTTCAGCTTGGTGCCCACGCCATCGTTGGCCGCAACGAGCAGGGGATCGGTGAATCCCGCCGCGCGCAGATCGAAGAAGCCGCCGAAGCCGCCGAGGTCCGCGTCCGCGCCCGGCCGCCGCGTCGCGCGGGCGAGGGGAGCGATGGCGCGGACCAGCGCGTTGCCGCCGGCGATGGAGACGCCTGCGTCGGCGTAGGTATAGGGCGCGTTGCGACGATCTTCGGTCATAAGTGGGCCGGTTAGCCATATCTGGCTTGGATTTCCACGCCTGCTTCGCCAAAAGGCAGGTCAAGATGCGTCTTCGTCCGTTTTTCCTTTCCAGCGCCATCGGCGTGCTGCTGCTCGGCGCCGGGATCGGCATCGCCCAGATCGAGGGAGGCGACCGTGGCGTCGCGCCGGTCGACAGCTCCTCCAATTACGAGGTGAGCGGCGTCTCCGTCGATGTCGCGGCCAAGGATGCGGACAGCGCGCGCTATGGCGGCTGGCGGCTGGCGCAGCGCAAGGCCTGGGTGCAGCTTTCCCAGCGGCTCGGCGCGGGCGGTGGGCTGGTTTCGGACGGCGCGCTCGATTCGGTCGTCTCCGGCATCGTCATCGAGAACGAGCAGATCGGGCCGACGCGCTATATCGCGAAGCTCGGCGTGTTGTTCGATCGCGCGAAAGCCAGCGCGATGCTGGGCGTCAGCAACTATATCACGCGATCCCCGCCGATGGTGGTGATCCCGGTGATGTGGTCCGGCGGGACCGCCACCGCTTTCGAGCAGCGCACCGCCTGGCAGGAAGCCTGGGCGCGCTATCGCACCGGCAACAGCACGATCGATTATGTACGGCCGGTCGGCACCGGACCCGATCCGTTGTTGCTCAACTACGGGCAGACGCAACGGCCGGGACGCGGCTGGTGGCGATCTGTGCTGGATCAATATGGCGGCAGCGACGTGGTGATGCCGACCGTGCGGCTCTCGCGGCAATGGCCGGGCGGGCCGGTGATCGGCGTGTTCCAGGCGCGGGGCGGGCCGGACAACCGGCTGCTCGGCCAGTTCGCGCTGCGCGTCGGCAATGCGGCGGGCCTGCCGCAATTGCTGGACGCGGGCGTGAAGCGGCTGGACGATATCTACCAGGCATCGGTGCGCAACGGCCTGCTGCGCGGCGATCCGGGGCTCGCCTATGTCCCGCCGGTCGCGACGACGGACGATACGGTGGTGGAGGATGCCACCCTGCCGGCCGACGGCGCGGTGATCGGGGGCACCAGCATCAATGTCCAGTTCGATTCGCCGGGCGCGGGCGCGGTGAACGCCGCGGAGGCGGCGATGCGCGCGGTGCCCGGCGTCTCGGCCGCGGGAACGTCCAGCCTCGCGCTCGGTGGTGTTTCGGTGATGAGCGTCACTTATGCCGGCACCCCGGATGCCTTCCGCGCCGCGCTGCAATCGCGCGGATGGCAGGTGTTCGGATCGGGCACGACGATCCGCATACGTCGCGCCGCCCAGCTTCTTCCTCCCGATCTGACCCCGGACAACGCGACCACAGGATGAGCAGCCAGATCGCGCTCCCGCTGGAATGGCCCGCGGATCCCCGCGACGACGAGTTTCTGGTGACGCCATCCAACGCGCGCGCCGCCCATGCGATCGAGCATTGGGGGGCGTGGCCGGTGATGACCGCGTTGCTGACCGGCCCGCGCAAGTCGGGCCGCAGCCTGCTCGCCCGCATCTTCGCCTCCAAGAGCGGGGGAACGATCATCGACGACGCCCAGGGCAAGCCCGAGGCCGATCTGTTCCACGCATGGAACCGTGCGCAGGCGGAGCGCAAGCCCTTGCTGATCGTCGCCGATGCGGCCCCGCCGGAATGGAAGATCAGGCTGCCGGACCTGCGCTCCCGCCTCGCAGCTTCGCCGATGGCGGAGATCGGGCCGCCGGACGATCAGTTGATGCGGGCGCTGCTGGAGCGGCAATTCCACCGGCGCGGGCTGGATGCGCGGGCCGATCTGATCGACTGGCTGGTGGCGCGGATCGAGCGGAGTCATATTGCTGTCATGCGAACGGTGGATGCGCTGGACCAGGAAGTGATGGAGCGGCGCAAGAGGTTGTCGATACCCCTTGCGCGCACCACGCTTGCCGATGCCGCCCTGATCCCGCCACCGCCGACGGATGCAGAATGACACGCCCCGCCCATATAGCCGCCGCCATCCGGGACGACGACGACCCGTTCGAGCAACATTCGACGGATCGCTATTTCAACCGCGAGCTTTCGTGGCTGGCGTTCAACCGCCGCGTGCTGGAGGAGGCGTGCAACCTCGAGCATCCGCTGCTGGAGCGGCTGCGCTTCCTGTCGATTTCCGGGTCGAATCTCGACGAATTCTTCATGGTCCGCGTGGCGGGGCTGAAGGGGCAGCAATTGCAGGAGGTGGAGGCGCGCTCCGCCGACGGCCTCACGCCCTCGCAGCAGCTTGCCGCCATCACCGAGGCGGCCGACGCGTTGCTGCGCGAGCAGGAGATTGTGTGGCGCGATATCCGCCACGCGCTGGCCGATACGGGGCTTCAGGTGCTCGGTTCCAGCAAGGTGGACGTGGTGCTGTCGCCGGAGGAGATCGGCTGGCTCGAAACCTGGTTTCGGGAGCAGCTTCTTCCCGTGCTCACTCCGCAGGCGCTTGATCCGGCGCATCCTTTTCCGTTCATGCCCAACAAGGGGCTGGCGGTGATGTTCGATCTGATGCGCCTGTCCGACGACGAGCCGATCCGCGAGCTGGTGATGCTGCCCGCCGCGATGCGTCGCTTCGTCCGCCTGCCGGGGGAGACGGCGCGCTATGTGGCGATCGAATCGGTCGTCAAGCGTTTCTCTTCCTTGCTCTTTCCCGGCTATCGCGTGCTCGGCGCGGCGGAATTCCGCGTGCTGCGCGACAGCGATATCGAGATCGAGGAGGAAGCGGAGGATCTCGTCCGCTATTTCGCCAATGCGATCAAGCGGCGGCGGCGCGGGCGCGTGATCCGGCTGGAGCTGGAAACCGGGATGCCGCATCCGCTCGAAACCGTGCTGCGCGACGAACTGGGCGACGAGGGCGCGCTGATCAACGAAAGCGGGTCGTTCCTGGGCATCGGCGATCTCGATCAGCTTTACGAGGAGGATCGGCCGGACCTGAAGTTTCCACCCTTCACTCCGCGCTTCCCCGAACGGATTCGCGAGTTCGACGGCGATTGCTTCGCGGCGATCCGGGCGAAGGATATCGTCGTCCATCATCCTTATGAGACGTTCGACGTGGTGCTGGCGTTCCTGAAACAGGCGGCGGCCGATCCGGACGTGGTGGCGATCAAGCAGACGCTCTATCGCGCGGGCAAGCAATCCGCCGTCATCAACGCCCTGATCGCGGCGGCGGAGGCGGGCAAGTCCGTCACTGCGGTGGTGGAACTGAAGGCGCGCTTCGACGAGGAGCAGAACCTGCTGTGGGCCAGCGCGCTGGAGCGGGCGGGCGTGCAGGTCGTCTACGGCTTCATCGACTGGAAGACGCACGCCAAGATTTCGATGGTGGTGCGGCGCGAGGGCGGGCAGTTCCGTACCTACTGCCATTTCGGCACGGGCAATTATCATCCGATCACCGCGCGAATCTATACTGACCTGAGTTTCTTCACCGCCGATCCGCGTATCGGGCGCGATGCCGCGCGGGTGTTCAACTACATCACCGGCTATGTCGAGCCGGAGGGGATGGAGATGGTGGTCATCTCCCCGCGCAGCCTGCGGGACAAGCTGGTGGCGCTGATCGACGCGGAGATCGCCCATGCCCGGGCCGGGCGTCCCGCGACGATCTGGGCCAAGATGAACAGTCTGGTCGATCCCGCCATCATCGAGAAACTCTATGAGGCGAGCAGCGCCGGGGTGCAGATCGATCTGGTGATCCGGGGCATCTGCTGCCTCAGGCCCAAGGTGCCGGGCATGTCGGACAATATCCGCGTGAAATCGGTGGTCGGACGCTTCCTTGAGCACAGCCGCATCGCCTGCTTCGGCAATGGCGCGCCCTTGCCCAACGACAAGGCGCATGTGTTCATCTCGTCGGCCGACTGGATGCCGCGCAATTTCGATCGGCGCGTGGAATATATGCTGCCGATGACCAATGAGACGGTCCATGCGCAGGTGCTCAATCAGGTGATGGTCGCCAACCTGATCGACGACGAGCAAAGCTGGGAACTGGAGCCGGACGGAAGCTATGTGCGGCTTACGCCCGGCGAGAAGCCGTTCAACCTGCACCGATATTTCATGACCAACCCCTCGCTTTCCGGTCGCGGCGCGGCACTGGAAGAAGGGGGCGAGGTGCCGACTTTATCGCTGCGCCGGCGCGGCTGACGGCCAGGGGGAGGGGGAAATGGCGGCGCCGCGCACTGCGATCATCGATATCGGATCGAATTCCATCCGTCTGGTCGTTTATCAGGGGCCGGCGCGGTTGCCCGCGATCCTGTTCAACGAAAAGGTGCTGGCCGGGCTGGGCCGCAGCCTTGCGCAGACCGGCGCGATCGATGCGGAGGCGATGGCCGCCGCCGAGATGGCGCTCGCCCGCTTCGCCGCGCTGGCGCGGGAAATGCGCTGCGACACGGTGCGCACCGTCGCCACGGCGGCCGCGCGCGATGCGGCCAACGGCGCGGAACTGATCGCGATCGCGGAGCGATACGGGCTGGCGGTGGATTTGCTTTCCGGCAAGCAGGAAGCGCAAGCCGCTGGTCACGGCGTGCTTTCCGCCATTCCACAGGCCGATGGCATCGTCGGCGATCTCGGTGGCGGCAGCCTTGAGCTGGTGCGTGTGAAGGCGGGCGAGATATTGCAGCACGCCTCCTTCCCGCTGGGTGTCCTGCGCATCGCCGCCTTGCGCAGGAAGGGGGGGCTGGATCGCCGGGTCGGGCGCTTGCTGCGCGATGCGGGATGGGGAGGAGCGGGAAAGGGGCTCCCGCTCTATCTCGTCGGCGGGTCGTGGCGGGCACTGGCCCGGCTGGACATGACGCGCACGCAATATCCGCTGCCGGTGATTCACAATTATGCGATGACGGCCGAGACGATCGCCCGGCTCGGCCGTTCCATTTCCCATGTGTCCAGGAGCGGCCTGAAGGCGGTACCCGGCCTTTCGGCGGGGCGCATCCCTACCCTGGGCGATGCGGCGGCCTTGCTCACATCCCTGCTCAAGCATCTGAAAAGCAAGGAGACGATCGTTTCCGCTTATGGCTTGCGGGAGGGCTTGCTCTACGGCGCGCTGGATGAGCGGACGCGGGCGCAGGACCCGCTTGTGGTGGCGACGCGTGACGAAGGGCGGCGCGCGGGGCGTTTCCCGGAGCATGGTGATCTGCTCCACGACTGGATCACGCCGGTGTTCGCAAGTGAGGCGAAGGCGGATGAGCGCCTGCGTCACGCCGCATGCCAGCTTGCCGACGTCGGCTGGCGCGCCAACCCGGAGTTCCGCGCCGAACGCGGGATGGAGGTGGCGCTCCACGGCAATTGGGTCGGCGTCGACGCGCGGGGCCGGGCGATGATCGCGCAGGCGTTGTGGACCGGTCTGGGCGGCAATACCGGCAGCCCCGCGCCCCTGGCCCGGCTTGCCGCCGAGGCCGACCTGCGTCGCGCGGCGACGTGGGGGCTGGCGATGCGGCTGGGCCAAAGACTCTCCGGCGGGCTGGCCGGGCCGCTGCAACGATCGCGCCTGTCGATCGATGATCGCGCCGTGACGCTCAGCCTCGATTCGGCGGATCCGCATCTTTATGGCGAGACGGTGGACAAGCGGCATAATGCGCTGGCCTCGGCGCTCGGCCGCAGGGCTGTCCTCGCCGGTTGACACGTCCGCGCGGCGGATGGCCTACTTCCGAAAACAGGGAGAGGTCATGAGGGACGATACGGATTTCACCGGCCGCAAGGTGCTGGTGGTCGGCGGATCGAGCGGGATCGGCAACGGCATCGCCCGCGGTTTCCTCGAGCGCGGCGCGCAGGTATGCGTCTGGGGCACGCGCGCCGGCGCGGCGGATTATGATCCCGCCGACGGATCGGATCTGAACGGGCTGGAATACGCCTGCGTCG
>JAYRJH010000069.1:0-10373 GCA_041906415.1 Sphingomonas sp.
CGTGCGCCCGAAATAATGTTTCGCCGCCGCCGTCAGGCCATAGACATTGTCGCCGAAATAGGCGTTGGAGAGATAGCGCGAGAGGATTTCGTCCTTCGACAGCCATGCCTCCAGCCAGAAGGCGATCAGCACCTCGCGCAGCTTGCGCCCGGCGGTGCGGTCCGAATCGAGGAAGGCGTTCTTCGCGAGCTGCTGCGTGATGGTGCTCCCGCCCTGCCGCACGCCGCCATGGCCGATATTGGCGAAGGCGGCGCGCGCGATGCCGCGCGGATCGATCCCCCAATGGGAATAGAAGCGCCGGTCCTCGATCGCGATGAAGGCTTCACGCACGTGCGGAGGCAGTTTCGCGGCGTCCACCGCCGGCCCGATCACCGCCCCGCGTCGCGCGATCGGCGTGCCGTCCGATGCGGTGAGCGTGATCGAGGGCGGCGTCGGCGGCTTCAGCGAGCGCGAGAGCGGCGCCGTCACCGCCAGCCAGGCGATCGCCAGCACGAGGAGCACGATGAACGCCGCCAGCCCGCGCGCGATCCAGCGCCCGATATTGCGGCGGGGGCGTGGCGGTGGCGCCTCCCCGCCGGTGTCGGCCGCCGGCTCGCTCCACGCGTCGAAGGCAGGGAGCGGCTGGCGCGGCGTGGCCGGCGCATGGTTGTAGCGCAGGCGGCTGTTGTCGTGGGGATCGGAATGCATGTCGTCGTTCGAATGGTCGGCCATGAGCGTATTACTTCTATAAGACAGTTGCCGCAAGGGGCCGGGCCATGGCAGGAACCTAGCCCGATGACAGAGCAAGCGAAAGCAGGAAGCGCCGATCAACGGCCGCTGGTGGTGGGGATCGGCGGCACGACGGGCGGCATATCCTCGACGGAACGCGCATTGCGCATCGCGCTGGACGCGGCGGAGGAGGCGGGGTTCCGCACCCGCATGTTCGGGGGGGCGGACATGGCGAAATTGCCGCTCTACGATCCCCGCGCGCCCGGCCGCACGGGGGAGGAGCGGGAGTTCGTAGAGACCGTGCGCGAGGCTTCCGCGATGATCATCGCCAGCCCCGGCTATCACGGCAGCATCTCCGGGCTGGTGAAGAACGCGCTGGACCTGCTGGAGGAAACCGCGCGGGATGAGGCGCGGCCCTATCTGGCCGACATGCCCGTGGGGCTGATCGCCACCGCTTATGGCTGGCAGGCGACCGGATCGACGATCGCGGCGCTGCGCTCGATCGTCCACGCCCTGCGCGGCTGGCCGACGCCGTTCGCGGCGGCGATCAACAGCCTCATCACCAAGTTCGACGATGCCGGCGGCGCGAGCGATCCGGCGGTGGTGGAGCAGCTTCGGCTGATCGGCCGCCAGGTGGCGCGCTTCGCCCCGCTGACGCAGGGACATTCGCGCTGAGGGTAACGTAACTAATGTTATCGCGCGATTGACATCGGCGCTCCCGGCTGGTCCAAGCCCTTGCAACGCGGCGAAAGACCGTGTGCTGATGGAGAGCGTGATGGTGCTGACGAAAGGCGACGATTACCCCATCCACCAGACGGCCGAGCCGGTCGCCTATGCGGGGACGGATCGCAATTTCTACGATCGCTATTTCTTCAACGGTTATCCGGCGGAAGCGGGCGCGGACGGGTTCTTCGCCGCCGCGATGGGAATCTACCCGCATCTCAACGTGATCGACGCGGCGTTCTGCGTGCTGGTC
Source organism: Sphingomonas sp. (assembly GCA_041906415.1). GTDB lineage: Bacteria > Pseudomonadota > Alphaproteobacteria > Sphingomonadales > Sphingomonadaceae > Sphingomonas. The sequence goes on from JAYRJH010000069.1 coordinate 1,685, forward strand.
GGCGGGCGGCAGGTGAACCTCCACGCCAGCCGCGGGCTCGGCATGGAGCGGATGGACACGCAGGTCGGCCCGATCGCGATCGATGTGGTGGAGCCATTGAAATCCCTGCGCATCAGGGTGGACGCGCCGGACGAGAAGATCCGCGCCGATATCCTGTTCACCGGCCGCGCCTTCCCGCTGGAGGAGCCGCGCTTCACCCGCCGCAACGGCCCGCGCGTGCTGATGGACGTGACGCGGCTGACGCAGAATGGCCGCTACACCGGCTGGATCGAGGTGGACGGCGCGCGGATCGCGGTGGACGGCTGGCTCGGCACGCGTGACCGCTCGTGGGGCGTCCGCCCGATCGGCGCGCCCGACGCGCAGCCCGCCAGCCCGCCGATCGCGCCGCAATTCTTCTGGCTGTGGAGCCCGTGCGCGATGGAGGGCGGCGACCTCTATTGCCACACCAACGACGATGCGCACGGCCGCTTCTGGAATCGCCGCGCGACATGGCGGCCCGAAGGCGGCGGCATCGCGGACGAGCATCATTACGAATCCGCCGATTATGACGTCCGCTGGCGCAAGGGCACGCGCCACGCCGAAAGCGCCTCGGTTACGCTGCGCGACGACAGCGGCGAGACGAAGGTGACGTTCGATATCGGCCCGACCTTCCAGATGCTCGGCCTGGGCTATGGCCATCCGAAATGGGCGCATGGCCGCCATCACGGCGAGGCGGTGACGGTGGAGCGCGAGGATATCGTCCCCGCCGAAATCGATCCGATGCTGCCGCACCACCTGCACATCCAGGCGCTGGTGGACGTGACGATGACAGCGCCCGACGGGTCGGCGCGGCGCGGGCGCGGGGTGCTGGAGCAGCTCGTCACCGGCCCGCACGCGCCGTCCGGCTTCCGTGACATGCTGGACCCGGCGCAATGAGCGCGGCGGCGGAGATCGGCGCGCGGATCGAGGCGTGCCTGTCGCGCCTGTGGGACACGCCGGTCACGATCCGCGACCTCGCGCGCATCCCCGGTGGGGCGAGCCGCGAGACGTGGCGGTTCGACGCCTTCGTGGACGGCGAGCGGCGGCGGCTGATCCTGCGCCGCGAGCCGGCCGCCGGGCTGATCGAGACGGAGAGCGAGACGGAGTTCCGCGCCTACCAGAGCGTGGCGGGGGCCATCCCCGTTCCGGCGGCCGTGCTGCTGGAGCGCGAGGGCGCGGAGCTCGACCGGCCGTTCTTCGTGATGGAGCGGATCGACGACGGCGTGGTGAACGGCCCGTTCGACCGCGCCGCCTTCGGCGATCATGCGGAGGCGCTGGGCGAGCAGTTCTTCGCGAGCCTCGGGCGGCTCGCCGCGCTCGATCCGGCGGGAACGCCGCTCGACGGGCATCTGGAAAGGCCGGCGGCGGACGAATGCTGGCGGATCGCGCTCGATTATTGGGAAGGGGTGATCGGGGAGGACGCGCTCACCCCGCAGCCGATCGTGCGCGCGGCGATCCGCCGGCTGCGCGCCAGTCCGCCGCCGCCGGCGCAGCGGATCGCGATCGTCCACGGCGATTACCGTTCCGGCAACATGATGCACGACGGCGCGGGCCGGATGCTGGCGATGTTCGACTGGGAAATGGCGCATTTCGGCGATCCGCTGGAGGATCTGGGCTGGGCGCTGAACCCGGTGTGGGATCATTTCCGTCCCGGCAGCGCCTGCGGCATGACGTCGCGCGCGCGGGCGGTGGAGATCTGGCGCGAAGCGAGCGGGCTGGAGGTGGACGCGGCCGCGCTCGACTGGTGGATCATGTTCAATTCCGTGAAGGGGATGGCGATCTGGCTGTCCGCCTATCGCGAGTTCGTCGACGGCGGGCGGACCGATCCGGTGCTGGGGCTTTCCGGCTGGTTCGTCGCGCGGCGGCAGGATGCGGTGATCGCCGCCGCGCTCGCCGGCCGCCCCACGACGCCCGCCCCCGATCCGGCGCAGAGCCAGCTCGGCCATCTCCTCACCGGGGCGGGCATCATCGTCAGCGGCGCGGGGCAGGCGGCGGTGGCGCAGGATGCGTTCGGCGGCGCGACGCTCGCCACCTCGGGGCTGATCGCGCTGCTCGGCGCGCAGGAAGCGGAGAAGGCCGCCGCATGGCGCATCGCCGATATCGCGGACATGCGCGTCCTGCTCGGCCATGAGGGGCCGGATGAGGGGGCGATGACGCTCCCGGCGCTCGATGCGCGCTGGTCCGCGCTCTCCGATGAGCTGATCGCGGCGCATGACGCGCTGGCGGCGAAGGGAGGCGACGAAGCCCCCTTCCTCGATTTCTACCTGCGCGGCGCGGCGCGGCGCGAGCTGGTCTGGCCGGCATGAGCGCGCGCGATCTTCCCCTCGCGGGCGTGCGCGTGCTCGATGCGGTGCCCGGCCCGCTGGGGGCGATCGGGCGCTTCCTCGGCGAGCTGGGCGCGGAGGTGATCCGCGTCGAGCCTTCCGGCGGCGGAGCGGATCGCCGGGCGGGGCCGCTGGTGGCGGGCGTCTCCCTCCCCTTCGTCGCGGCGAACCTGGGGAAGAAGGCCGCGACGATCGACCTGCCGCGCGACGCGGAGGCTTTCCTCGCGCTCGCGAAGGACGCGGATATCCTGCTGGAGGCGCGCCTGCCCGGCCTCGACCTCGCGGCGGTGCGCGCGGCGAATCCCGCGCTGGTGGTCGTCTCGATCAGCGATTTCGGCGAATCCGGCCCGTGGAGCGGCTGGCGGGCGAGCGATGCCGTGCTCCACGCACTCACCGGCGGCCTTTCGCGCTCCGGCCTGCCCGATCGCCCGCCCCTGCTCCCGCCCGGCGAGCTGACGATCCAGACGGCAGCGCCGCAGATCGCCTTCCTCGCGCTCGCCGCCTTCATCGGGCGGCTGCGGAGCGGGCGCGGCGACCGGCTCGACATCTCGCTGCTGGAGGCGGGGATGCAGGCGCTCGACCCGGGCTTCGGCCTGTCGGGCAGCGCCACCTCGGGCGTGCCGCTGTGGAAGATGCCGCGCGGGCGCACCGACCAGCGGCATCGCTACCCGATCTTCGCCTGCGCCGACGGCTATGTCCGCCTGTGCGTGCTTGCGCCGCGCCAGTGGCGGGGGATGCACAAATGGATGGGCGAGCCGGTCGAATTCGCCGGGCCGGAATGGGAGAAGCTCGGCACACGCTATCGCTCGAAGGAATTGCTCGCCGCTTATGCCGCCTTCCTCGCCCCGCAGACGCGGGCGCAGGCGGAAGCCGGCGCGCAGGCGCACGGCGTCCCGGCCGCCGCTTTGCTCGATCTCGGCGAGGCGGTGGCGACGCCGCAGATGATCGCGCGCCATGCCTTTGAGGAGGTGCAGATCGCGCCGGGCGTCGGCCTGCCCTTCCCCAATGGCGCGGTGGAGATAGACGGCGCGCGCGCCGGCATCCGCGGCCCCGCGCCCGCGCCGGGCGATGCGCGTTTCTCGGAACCGCGCGGCGATTTCACCCCCCTTCCCCCTGCCGACGCGCCGCTGGCGGGCGTGAAGGTGCTGGACATGGGGGTGATCGTCGTCGGCGGAGAGACGGGGCGGCTGTTCGCCGATCTCGGCGCGGACGTCGTCAAGGTGGAGAACGGCGCCTTCCCCGACGGCCAGCGCCAGACGATGGACGACGCCGCCATCTCGATGACCTTCGCCGCCGGGCATCGCAACAAGCGCGGCCTGGCGATCGACCTCAGGAGCGCGAAGGGCAAGGCGCTGTTCCTCGATCTGGTGCGCGATGCGGACGTGCTCTGCTCCAATTTCAAGCCGGGGACGCTCGACGCCCTTGGCTTCGACCGCGCGACGCTGGAGGCGGCCAATCCGCGTCTCGTGACAGTGGACAGCTCCGCCTTCGGGGCGAGCGGGCCATGGTCCGGGCGGCTCGGTTATGGGCCTTTGGTGCGTGCTTCCGCCGGGCTGACGACGCAATGGGTCTATCCCGGCGAGCCGGACAGCTTTTCGGATGCCGTCACCGTCTATCCGGACCATGTCGCGGGGCGAATCGGGGCGTGCTCGGTGCTGGCCTTGCTGATCCGCCGGATGCGCACCGGGCGCGGCGGCTGGGCGAGTCTCGCGCAGGCGGAGGTGATGTTGGGGCAGAAGGCGGCGGAGATCGCGGCGCGCGCGGCCGAAGCGGCAGGGCTGGAGGTCGATCCGGGCGCGGTGTCCGAGAATCTGCTACTCGCCTGCGCCGGCGACGACGAATGGTGCGTCGTCACCCTGCGCGACGAAGCCGATCGCGCCGCGCTGGCGGAGGCGACCGGCGGCGAGCCGGTGGAGACATGGGCCGCGCGACACACGCCGCAGGAGGCGATGGCGCTGCTTCAGGCGGCGGGCGTTCCGGCGGGGGCGATGCTGCGCGTCGGGGAAATGCCGCAAAGCCCGCAATATCATGCGCTCGGCACGTTCCGCGATGTGCGCCACCCGCTGATCGACGTGCCCTTCACGGTGGAGGGCCGCCCCACCCGATCGGAGCATCTCCCCGATCCCGACCAGCGCCCCGCGCCCCGCATCGGCGAGCATAGCGCGGAGGTGATCGCGGACTGGCTGGGGCTGGACGAAACCGCGATCGCCGCGCTGCTCGCGAACAGGATCATCGAACAGGCAGATTGAAGGAGACTGATATGGGCACCCCCGGCAATGCGGCCGTGACGGTCGAGACGCGCGGCAATGTTATGCTCGTCACGATTAACCGCCCGGAGGCGCGCAACGCGGTGAACGCGCTCGTGCACGAAGGCGTGGGCGACGCGATGGAGGCGGCGGAGGCCGATCCCGAGATCCGCTGCGTCATCATCACCGGCGCGGGCGACAAGTCCTTCTGCGCGGGCGCCGATCTGGTGGCGCTGTCGCGCGGGGAAAGCCTCGCGCCCGCCGACAAGGCGAAACAGGCGTGGGGCTTCGCGGGCCTCGTGGCGCATCCGATATCCAAGCCGATGATCGCCTGCGTCAACGGCACGGCGCTGGGCGGCGGGCTGGAGATCACGCTCGCCTGCGATCTGGCGGTGGCGGTGGACAGCGCGCAATTCGGCCTGCCGGAGCCGAAGCGCGGGCTGTTCGCGGCGGCCGGCGGCGTGTTCCGCCTGCCGGAGCAATTGCCGAAGAAGATCGCGATGGAGATGATCCTGACGGGCGATCCGATCACCGCGCAGCGCGCGCTGGAGCTTGGCCTCGTCAACGCGATCGCCCCGCGCGAGAAACTGCTCGACACCGCCTTCGCGCTCGCCGAACGGATCGCGGTGAACGCGCCGCTTTCGGTGCAGGCGTCGAAGCGGATGGCGCAGGGCATCGTCGATGGAAAGGTGGCGCGCGACGAGCCTGCATGGGCGCAGAATCGCGCGGAATCGAAGATCGTCTTCACCAGCGAGGATTCGCGCGAGGGGCCGAAGGCGTTCGCGGAGAAGCGTGCGCCCGTGTGGAAGGCGCGCTGAGATGGCGGCCGATCCCGAACGCATCGCCGTCATCGTCGGCGTGGGGCAGGTCAACGACCGCCCGGCCGATCCGATGCAGGGGCTGGATTCGCTCGGCCTGATGGTCGCGGCACTGGAGGCGGCGGACCGCGACGCCGGCGGCGGCTGGCTGGCGGATGCCGAATCGGTCGCGGTGGTGCAGCAGATCAGCTTCCGGCAGGACAATCCGCTGGCGCAGAAGGTTGCCGATCGCATCGGATCGCAGGCGCGCGTGATCTATGAATCGGCCGGCCCGAACGGCGACAGCCCGATCCTGCTGCTCAACCAAGCCGCCAACCGCATCGCGCGCGGCGAGATCAGGGTGGCCGTGGTCACGGGCGGCGAGGCGCTGCGCACCGCCAGCCAGCGCGCCGCGCTCGCGGCGAAGACGGCGGTGGCGGACCAGAATCCGATCCGCAACCTCGCGAAGGGCCGCGCGCCGGGCTATCGCCAGATCTACGGCCTCAGCGCGCCGGTGGACGTCTATCCGCTCTACGAGAATGCGGGCCGCGCCGCCTACGGGCAGACGCTAGCGGAGGGGCAGCGCGAATCGGGGGAAATCTGGTCGCGCTTCAGTGAGGTCGCGAACGGCACGCCCGCCGCATGGATCCACGCGCCGAAGACGCCCGGGGAGGTGATCGAGCCGACCGCCGACAACCGCCCGATCGCTTTCCCTTACACCAAGCTGATGGTCGCCAATTCCAGCGTCAATCAGGGTGCGGGGTTCATCGTCACCAGCCTCGCCGAGGCGCGGCGGCGCGGGGTGCCGGATGCGCGCATCGTCCATGTCGGGCGCGGGGCGGCCGCGCACGAGGCGGACGATTTCATGGCGCGCGACCGCTACGACAAATCGCCGAGCATGGAGATATGCCTCAGGCGCACGCTGGAATGGAATCGGGTGAGCGCCGCCGATCTCGATCTGGCGGAACTCTATTCCTGCTTCCCCTGCGTGCCCAAGATGGCGCGGCGCGTGATCGGCTGGCCGCTGGAAAAGCCCGCGACGGTGTTCGGCGGTCTCACCTTCGGCGGCGGCCCGATCGGCAATTACATGAGCCACGCGGTCGCCGGAATGGTCGAGGCGCTGCGGCGCGGGGACGGGCGAAAGGGCCTGCTGTTCGCCAACGGCGGGTTCGCGACGCATAATCACGCGATCGTGCTCGGCATGGAGCCGCTGCCGGGCGCCGGCGAGGCGCATGACTTCGATTGTCAGGCCGAGGCGGACGCCGCGCGCGGCCGCGTGCCCGATCTGGTGAAGGATTATGCCGGGCCGGCGGAGATCGAAACCTATACGGTATTCTACGCGCGGGACGGCCAGCCGAAGTCCGGCGTGGTCGTCGCGCGCCTGCCGGACGGCAACCGGACGCTGGCGCGGGTGCCGGGCGACGACGCGGCGACGATCGCCTTCCTCACCGACGGCGCGGCCGAGCCGGTGGGGACGAAGGGCGAGGTGGTGCCGGCGGGAGACGTGATGGTCTGGCGGCGGGGCTGATCGCCGAACGCAACAGGGTGCATCTTCAACAGTGGCAATCGCGGGCGGGCGTCGCTAAAGGGCGCGGGCATCCGTCCACTGCCTTGCAGGAAGCCGTCATGCGCATCGCCATCGCGTCCGACCATGCCGCCGTCGAATTGAAAGCCACGCTCACGCAATGGCTGCGGGATGAGGGGCATGACGTGCTCGATCTCGGCACGGACGGCGCCGCCAGCGTCGATTATCCCGATTACGGCTATGCGGTCGCCGCCGCCCTCGCCGACGGCCGCGCGGAGCGGGGTGTGGCGCTGTGCGGCTCCGGCATCGGCATCGCGATCGCGGCGAACCGCAATCCGGCATGCCGCTGCGCGCTGGTGAGCGAGCCGCTCTCGGCCACGCTGGCGCGCACGCATAACGACGCCAATGCCATCGCGATGGGCGCGCGGCTGATCGGGCCGGAAATGGCCAGGGCGTGCCTCGAAGCTTTCCTGACCGCCGATTTCGCCGGCGGCCGGCACCAGCACCGCGTCGACAAGCTTTCCATGAAGGAGCCAGCATGAGCACGAATCCCGCCAATCTCGACACCGTGCAGCCGGAGGGCTTCTTCACGCGCGGCCTCGCCGACGCGGACCCGGCCGTCTTCCGGGGCATCGAGCATGAGCTGGAGCGCGAGCAGACGCAGATCGAGCTGATCGCATCCGAGAACATCGTCTCGAAGGCCGTGCTGGAAGCGCAGGGCAGCGTCTTCACCAACAAATATGCCGAGGGCTATCCCGGCAAGCGCTACTATCAGGGCTGCCACCCCTCCGACGAGGTGGAACAGCTCGCCATCGATCGGGCTAAGGAACTGTTCGGCTGCGGTTTCGCCAACGTCCAGCCGCATTCGGGCGCGCAGGCCAATGGCGCGGTGATGCTGGCGCTGGCCAGGCCGGGCGACACGATCATGGGGCTGAGCCTCGATTCGGGCGGCCACCTGACGCACGGCGCGAAGGCGGCGATGTCGGGCAAGTGGTTCAACGCGGTGCAATATGGCGTCACGCCGGACACGCACCTGATCGATTACGATCAGGTCGCGGCGCTGGCCCGCGAGCATCAACCGCGCGTCATCATCGCCGGCGGCTCGGCCTATCCGCGCCACATCGATTTCGCCCGCTTCCGCAAGATCGCGGACGAGGTGGGGGCGTTCTTCATGGTCGACATGGCGCATTTCGCCGGGCTGGTGGCGGGGGGCGTCCACCCCACGCCGTTCGGCCACGCCCATGTCGTCACCACCACCACGCACAAGACGCTGCGCGGCCCGCGCGGCGGCGCGGTGTTCACCGATGACGAGGCCATCGCGAAGAAGATCAACTCGGCCGTCTTCCCGGGCCTTCAGGGCGGTCCGCTGATGCATGTCATCGCCGCCAAGGCGGTGGCGTTCGGGGAAGCGCTGCGGCCCGATTTCAAGACCTATGCCGCCGCGATCATCGAGAATGCCAAGGTGCTGGCCGCCACGCTGGCGGAACGCGGCGCGCGCGTCGTCTCCGGCGGCACTGACACGCATCTCGCGCTGATCGACCTCACCCCGCTGGGCGTGACCGGCAAGGACGCGGACGAGGCGCTGGAGCGTGCGGGCATCACCTGCAACAAGAACGGCATCCCCAACGATCCGCTGCCGCCGGTGAAGACCAGCGGCATTCGCGTCGGATCGCCCGCGGGCACGACGCGCGGCTTCGGCACGGCGGAATTCCGCGAGATCGGCAACATGGTGGCTGACGTTCTGGACGGCCTTGCGAAGAATGGCGAGGCGGGCGATGC